>JAFXXC010000080.1 GCA_017542485.1 Acholeplasmatales bacterium | reverse complement strand
ATAAACCTTCTTCAGTTCTTAATTCTAAAGTAAATTCTTCATAATTTCCTGCAACGAAAGATGTTTTTTTAGGAGTTAAAACGCATTTTTCAATAACATATGGTCCATTACCATGTTTATCATCTCCATTTGTAACTACTACATAATATTTAAATGAAGCTTTATCTGAATCATATTTTACATCATAGGTTAAATCATAAGTACCTTTTACTAAATGTTGATAAATATGAATTGCTTTTTCATTTTCATTAAAATCTAATCCGAAATATGAAGTATATTTACTAACATTGAAACTTATCGGAGTCATTTTATTACCAGATAATAAAGGATCATCTACATTTGCTTTATTAGGTATATTTGAAATAAAGTTATTGTATTTATCATATAAAGTAACATTTAAGATTAATGGTTCATTAACATCAACAGAGAAACTATCTCCATTTTTATATTGAGTAAATGAGCCTTTGGTTACTTCACGAGTTAATATTGATTTTGTTGGGTCTGGGTCACCAGGTTCTACAACAATGATAACATTAGATGTATCAACTTTTTGTGTTTTGTCATATACTAAAGTTACTTTAACATTACCGACAATAGTAACAGGTGTAGTAGAAGTATAGACAACTTTTTCAATTAAAGAATCAAAAGCACCTGTTGAGTCATGTTCTTCATTATTTGCATCAATGAATGTTGCAGTGAATTTATTTACATAATTATCAACATATAGAGCATTACCATATTTATCAAATGCTTCAATTGTTATAGCTGGCTTACTTCCTGCTTTAATTGGAGTGGCTCTTTCTTTTACGACTAATTTAGATAAATCGATAACACCTGGATGAACAATGAATATTGATTCATTAGGTAAATATAATCCTTGTGGACCAGATTTATCAGTGCTTACAACATATGTACCAGAAACAGTTATTTGAGAGGTATATTTTCTATATCCAGTTGATTTATCTGTTTCTGAGGTAGTATCTTCAACTTCATCTCCTCCTTTTTTAGATACTTTAATTCCTACTACTTCTTGTAAAGTTTCAGCTAAATTACCATATTTATCGTATGAAGCCACTTCAAATACATATGGATTATCTACTGTACCATCTTTTAATACATCACTTGATTTACCATCTTTATAATAATCTTCAAGTATTTTTGTCCTAACAACAGCATCAGGTGAAACTTCCATTTCAGGTTTTAAATCATTAATTAATTCATCATTTAAATAGATTTTTAATGGACATTCTTTTAATGTTGGATAAGTATTAGCTTTTTGACTAGTAACTGTTATATAGAATACACCTTTAGTACCTGCTTTTTCTTGGACATAGTCAAATGTTTTATCATTTGGATCACATGATTCAACTTTAAATTCATATCCTTCCCATTGATTCTTTCTAATATTATTTTTAGTTCTTAATTCTATTATCATATATCCAGTATTTCCTGCAACATATTTCAAATTTTGTTCAACAATATGAGTAGATTGGATATCAACAGGTTCATTAGATCCTCCTTTACCATCTCCATATAAAGTAATATTATATGCTAATTTTTTAGTACCATCTGTAAATATTAAATCATAAAATCCTCCAACTAAATCAGTATATTTATGTTTATTGTTATCATCATCAATTGCGAATTCGGCATATTCTTGATTGGTTGTTTCTTTATTATTTAATTTAAGATTATAAACAGTATCTTCAAATTGAGCAGATAAATATGATGAATATTTTTTAATTTCATCTTCTGGAAGAATATCTATAGAATTTCCAAATTCATCTCTAGGATATAATCTATATAAAGGTTCATCTTTAGTATTCTTTTCTACAGTACCATTTTTCAATACCTCAAATTCATTTTTAGTTGGTTCTAATCTAAGAACATTAGAATTTAAGAAATCTATATCTTTAGCTTTAATATTAATTTTGCAAACAACACAATGAATAGGATTAGCATCAATATATCCATTAATAGTAGTTATACCTTTAACATAGAAAGAAGCAGGATAAGTAAGTACATTTTTACCATCTTTAACTTCTACAGATTGTTTAACAGTAATTACTTTATTTGTTTCTTTTTCATTACTATATTTAACTTGATAAGGAGATACATCTTTATAAGCACTTGCATCTATATAGTTATTATATTTATCATATGGAGTAATATAAATTTTAACTTCTTGTCCTACCCATACATCAGTATCACTTACTTCTAATAAACTGTTATCAGCATTAGGAGCTCCAGGGGTAAATATTATAGAATATTGATCTAATGGGAAATATTTACCAACTACAATATGTTCAATAGCATAAGTTGATTTTAATGTAATAATAATTTCACCGTTGGCTTGAGCAGCTAAATCAGCGCTCCAGGTATGAGACTTTGAAGTATTAACTGGTGCCATTTTAATTTGGAGAATGGCTAAATTGAAATCAATATTTGTTATTAAGTTGTCATATTTATCATAGAGTTTATTTATCATCTGGAATGAATCTTCTACTGATACACTACCTAAATATGATTCTAAAATTTCTTCTCCAGTCATTCTGAATAATCTGGATTTATATGGCTCTGCTGGAATGACTTTAATTGTTATTGGTTTAGGTACCTCAACACCTTCAACTGTAACAGTAGCTTTAAATGGATCAGTTTTTTTATAACATTTGAATTTAATATTATATTGTCCTGGTTTTTCATCTCTAGCTAAAGAATAAGTACAATTTTTAACTTCTTCAGGGAATTTAACTGAAATATGTTTTTCTGGCTCAGCAAACCAATATGATTTTCGTTTATCATTTTCGGTTCTTAATTCTAAGGAAACAGTTCCTTCTTCTCCTGCAACTAAGGTTATTTCTGATGGTTCTAAACTTGTTTTTTCTGGAGCTATTTGATCTGGATCACCATCTGAGTATCCTCCTGTTAATTTTACTGGATAAGTTAATTGTTCTTTTGTATCTTTATCAGTTACAATTAATTTATAATTTTCTCCATTAGGCACATATTGCCATTTTTCTTCATTTTCATCATTATCTTGAGATTTACATAATTTAGATAATTTATGAAGTTCATCATTTGATACACATAATTTAACATCAGTTACAACTATTTCAGTACCTACGTTTAATTGTTCTACTTCTTTTTTATCTGTTATAGGATTTTTATACTTATCATAGAAATTAAGTTGGAAGTTAGGTGGAATAGTTACAGGTAAAGTATTAAGTTCAGTTTGAGACATTTCTTTATTTTCATTTTTGTTAATAACTTTAGTTTTACTAAAATCTAATTTACCTGGACCTATAGTAAATTCACAATTAATACATTTTACACTTTGGTCATCATAATCAACTAAAAATTGTGCATCACCAGCTTTAGTAATAATAGTTTGACAATCAATATTTGTTGAAGCTTTAGAAGCATCACATTTATCAGAAATATCTTCTTTATAATCATTATCTATTGTATAATCAACATCAAATTTATCTAAATCATCTTTAGTTGCATTAGTTACATCATTTCCATAAGCATCTTTTGGATGAATAATTAATTTAGTTGTATCTCCAGCTTTAACATCATCAGTTTTTTCTACTTCAGCATAAGATTGAGCTGGGTCAATTGGTCCACTCCATAAATAATATTCATAAGTATTAGGATTGTATTTAGATGTTAATATTACTTTTGTAACTTTTTTACTTCCATATTGGACATTTAAGAAGTAATCATCAGTAGCATAGTTATTAGT
>JAFXXC010000079.1 GCA_017542485.1 Acholeplasmatales bacterium | reverse complement strand
TATATAATTCATCATATTAATAACCTCCGCATATGATGATTATATAACAAAAAAAGAAGATGCCTCAATTGTACATTTTTACTGTACCCAAATTGAGCATCTTCATTATACCTTTAACACACTACTTAATAACAAAAAAGAATTTGTTAAAATAATAATAAAATTTTCAAATGATTGTATAGAATTTTTTCAAAAAAATGTAGGAAGAGAACCTAAAGCTACAATGAAGAAAATGAACAAATTAGTAAATGATTTAAATAAGATAAATGAAATGATAAATAATAGTTATTCAGATATTATTAGTGAATATATGAAAGGATGATTATTATGAGAATAACAGAAGATACGGTCAAAGAAAAAGGCTTGTTGTTGGCCAAAAATTTAAAAGATATATCAAATGTTTCGAAATCACTTATTACAATTTATAACAATAAAAATACTGTTAATGTCGTAAATAAATATTTACTATTTATTAGTAATAATCTTGATTTTATAAACACTTTAGACAAAAAAGATAAATATATTTATGCGGAAGAATTGATAAAATTTACAAATGACCTATATCTATATTTTAATAATTTAGTTGTGATAGTAGATAATGGTGATAGAAAACTATTGTTTGAGGTAGTTAGTAAAGATATAAAGAAAATAAACAAATTAAGAAGAAAAATAGAAAAGAAATATGACGATGATGACGATGATGAATTCTTTAATTATGCAGCGTGGTTTTTGTAATTAAATAGCGTTTAAAATAGACTATCTAAAATAGATAGTTTATTTTTCTCTATTTTTTGGTATAATTGTGTTAGTTTGGGGTGAAACATCATGATTGAGCTAAAGAATGTTGAATATAAATATAATGATTATGACATTGCATTACGTGGTGTTTCTTTTACTGTTAATGAAGGAGAGTTTGTTTCTATTATTGGACATAATGGTAGTGGAAAATCTACTATTGCTAAATTATTAGTTGGACTAATTAAGCCAACTGGTGGTGAAATATTATATGATGGAACAAAACTTGATGAAAATACAGTAGCGGATGTCAGAAAAAAGGTTGGAATTGTATTCCAAAACCCAGACAATCAATTTGTTGGTTATAATGTTAAATATGATATTGCATTCGGATTAGAAAACTATAAGGTAGAAAGAAGTAAGATGATTGAACTTATTGACGAGTATACTAAAAAGGTTGGAATGAATGAATATTTAGAAAGAGAACCAGAAAGTCTATCTGGTGGACAAAAACAAAGAGTAGCTATTGCAGGAATACTTGCATTAAATTGTGATATTATTATTCTTGATGAGGCAACATCTATGTTAGACCCTGAGGGTGTTAATGACATTATTAATTTAATTGATGAATTAAGAAATAAATACAAAAAGACTTTAATTACTATAACTCATGATCTTAATCTTGCAATGAAGAGTGATAAGATTATTGTATTAAGAGAAGGAGAAATTATTAAAGAGGGTAAGCCAGAGGATATATTTAAAGAAAGAGATATATTATTAAGCTCTAATTTAGATATGCCTTTTAGCCAGAAGGCTTATTATCTTGCAGGTCTTGATGAAGAATTAAATAAAAATAAGGAGCTAATGGATGCTTTATGGGAATATCATTTCAAGAAGTAAGCCATTATTATCCTGGCGTTAAGAAAAAACAATACACTATTGCGTTAGATAATATTAATTTAGATATTAACGAGAAGGATGAATTTATCGCGATAGTAGGTAAGACTGGGTCTGGCAAGTCTACTTTGATGCAACACATGAACGCTTTAATGTTACCATCTAAGGGTAATGTTAAGGTTTTTGATAATGTAATTACACCTAAGAAAAATAAGAATCCTAAATTAAAGAAAATTAGAAAAAGAGTAGGGTTTGTATTTCAATTTCCTGAATATCAATTATTTGAAGAAACTGTTATTAAGGATATTATGTTCGCACCACTTAATTTCGGATTTAGTAAAGAAGATGCGAAGAAGAACGCAATAAAGACATTAAAATTATTGCATATTGAAAAGCTAGCTAATAAATCACCATTTAATTTAAGTGGTGGTCAAATGAGAAAAGTAGCTATTGCAGGAATATTATCATATTCTCCTGATATTATATTACTTGATGAACCAACTAGAGGATTAGATCCAAAGGGTGGAGAGGAGATTATGGAGATATTCTACAATCTACATAAAGAAACACATAAGACATTTGTTATGATTACTCATGATATGGATATTGTATACAAGTACGCAACTAGAGTTGTTGTATTAAATGATACTAAGATTACATATGATGGTAATAGTGAGGATTTATTTAAAGATGATACATATAAAAATAATCACTTAGCAAAACCTGAGGTTTTAAAACTTGTTGATTATTTGAATGAAAAGTGTGGATATAATCTTGATTATAGTACTCATACATTAGAAGAGCTTTTAGAAAAGCTTAAGGAGGTGGCATAATGAATATCACCTTCGGTCAGTATGTTCCTGGTAATTCATGGATTTATAAATTAGATCCTAGAGTAAAGATATTATTATCTATAACATTAATTGTAATAATATTTTTAATACCTACATTATATGGAATGCTAATAGCTTTAGGGACATTTGTATTAATCTTTTTAACAACAAGAATATCTTTATTTAAGGTATTAAAAAGTATAAAGGGTATTTTATTCTTATTGCTATTTACTGTTCTTTTACAAATGATATATACTAAAGGAACTGCATCTACATTATATTATTCATTTGATATGTCTATCGGTTTATATCAAATATTAATAATGATTGGACTATTAGCATTTTATTATTTAACTAAGAAATATATACCATTTAAGTTTTTGTATTTGTTGTTTATATTATTCTTATGTTTTATGACATTATGGAATAGTCCATTCCATTTGTTTGATTGGAATTTTAATGTTATAATTACTGATTTTAAGTTTGATGTATATAAAGAAGGAGTAGATAAATCTCTATTTATCTTTATAAGAATTGTAATGATGGTTGGCATAACATCATTGTTGACATTATCTACAATGTCTATCGATATTAATAATGGTATAGAATCTATATTATCACCACTTAAGATATTTAAGATTCCTGTTGGTGTATTTTCTATGCTGATATCATTAACATTAAGATTTATTCCTACATTATTAATTGAATCAAGAAAGATAATGAATGCTCAAGCATCACGTGGTGCGGATTTTAATGAAGGACATTTACATGAGAAAGTTAAACAGATTGTTGCGTTATTGATTCCTATGTTTGTTGTGTCATTCAAAAGAGCTGATGATTTAGCTAACGCGATGGAGGCACGTGGTTATGTTATTGGTGAACCACGTACTAAATTGGATGAATTAAAAATTAGATGGCGTGATTGGGTATCTATTATAATTGTTTTAGCATTTTTAGGTTTAGTAATATGGAGTATGATATATTATGTATAGATATAAATGTATTATTTCATATGACGGACATAATTATATGGGCTTTCAAATTCAAGAAGAATTAAAGACTATAGAATTAGAGATAAAAATAGCTTTAAAGAAATTATTAGGTGAAGATATTAAAATATATCCATCTGGTAGAACTGATAGAGGAGTTCATGCTAAAGGACAAGTTATTCATTTTGATTTAGATAGATTGATTCCTACAGATGGAATTAAAAATGGAGTTAATGCATTTTTACCAGAAGATATTTATTTTAAAAGTGTTGAATTAGTAGATTTAGCTTTTCATGCTAGATTTAGCTGTAAATCAAAAGAATATAGATATTATATAAATATAGGTGAATATGATCCTTTAAAAGCTAATTATTGTATTAATATAACTAATTTAAATTTAGATATAATGAGATTAGCTATAAAGAAGTTTGAAGGTAAACATGATTTTAAAGGTTTCGCTTCAGCGTCTATTGATGAAAGAAAAGACACAGTAAAAGAAATATATTATACTGAGATTAATGAAATAGATGGTTATTTAGAATTTGTATTTATAGGAACAGGATTTTTAAAATATCAAATAAGAAGAATGATGGGGTTAATTGTTGAGATAGGTAGAGGCAAGGAACCTTTAGAGATGATTGATGTAGTATTTGAAAAGAAAGATCCATCCATATCTCATAAATCTTTAGATGGAAGAGGATTATATTTATACAAGGTTAATTATTAGTGGCACTAACTCAAATGAGTTAGTGTTTTTTAAATGATTACAAATATAAGCCTTGATATATATGTTTATATATTATAAAATAGTTCTGGTGTTTTTAAACATTAGGGGGAAAACAAATGAATAGAAAAAGAAGATTTATTATAGTATTATTAGTACTATCTTTTATTTTTGCATTATCTTCATGCTCATTTATTGGATCAATATTAAATAATTCTGGTTCGTCAGAAAAGCCAAGTGGCTCTACTAATAATAGAAGTGTTACATTAATGTTAGGGTATAGAAGGTTTGAAAATAATGCACTGGTTTTTGATGGAACATTTTTCAATAATACAGGTAAAACAATTTATGGTTTAAAAAATGCAAATATAAAAATATATGTCAATAGTAAATTGAGAGCAGATGCAAATTTTGAAACAATAAGAACAATAGAACTAAAAACAGGTTATTCTTGTACAGCAACATTACCATTTTCTTATGATACATTACTTGATTACGATTGGTGGTACTTGAATAAAAACGAAAAAGAAGTTGTAGTCGATTTGTCATATGAATTATATTATAGTCCTATTAAGTCTCAAACTTCAACAGGAGTGCCATCAACAGTGGCGACTAGTACTTCAAATGCTAATAGCACTTCAACTACATCTTCATCAACAAGTTTAACGACATCACAAAATGATGAATTAACTGCTTCAATTTCAAAAACTAATTATGAATTTACTTATGGAATAACAATAAGTGAAATTAAAAATGAAATTTCTTCAAATATTGAAACAAATGGTGTAGCAAGTTTTACAATCAATTCAGTTGATTGTGGAACACAAACTATAAATATAACATTCCAAAAGGGATCACAAACTCAAACAAAGACTGTTAATGTTACTATTAATCCAAATGATAATGGTCTTCAAGCATATGCATCTACACAAACAGATGCTTGGTATTGGAAGTGTACTTCAGAAAAATTCGAATTTAATATATATTTTAAGAACAATACTGGTAAAGCAATTTCTAGTTTTGACGCGGATATAGTTTATGTTGTTGACGATTATGTTAGGGCTGTAGGAATATTCAAAGATAATAAGTTGAATAATAACCAAACCATAAAAAATGGTGAAGAATTTACATTCACATTTACAATCGATCGTAATTCTTCATATGTAACATATAGCAAAAGCACTTGGTTATCATATTATAATACTCAACCAGACATTTTATATACAGGATATGATTATGATTATTGGCGAACAATTAGCCCAAATACTAATCATAATTTATCCGTTGTCTCATATTACAGCTTAAACTATGTTGCGTAGTAAAAGAAAATACATTTGGATGTATTATTTTAAAAGCGTAGGTAATAAAATTAACCTATGCTTTTTCTTTTTATAAAAAAAAATTAAAAAATTAGCACTTAGGTATTGACAGTGCTAATTATAGTGATATAATAAAGGTAGATTAGCACTAGAGAAGCCAGAGTGCTAATAGAAAAAATCAATTATAAAGGTAGGTAATTAATATGTTTAATGAATTATATGGTTTAGCAAATCAACTTAATAATAGGTTTTATACAAATAGCGAAAGAAGTTTTCCTGTTGATATCATCGAAGGAGATGGATTCTACCAGGTAAATGCCGAAATACCTGGTGTAGATAAAAATAAAATTGAAGTAACATTCGAAGATTCTACTCTTACAATTAAAGCCAGCCCAACTGTAGGTGAGAATCAAAAATTTCTTATTAACGAAAGAGGTAATAAGGAATATGAAAGAAGATTCTATTTCGGTGATATCGAAGAAGATAGCTTAAGTGCTAAGTATGAAAATGGTATTCTTATGGTTACTATTAACCTTAAGAAGCCAGAAGAAAAACAAAAAAAGGTTATTACTATAGAGTAATATAAGGAAGGGATGATTTTTATGTTAGATTTAATGAATACTATGTTTGATGATTTCTATAGAGACCTTAATTTCAAAGGTAATATGCCAACTGATATCGTAGAAAATGATGACGAATATGTTATGGCTATTGATGTACCTGGTGTAACTAAAGAAAATATCAATATTTCATTTGATAATTCTTATTTAACTATAAAGGTCACTGATAATAAAGAAGAAGAGGATAATAACAATTATATTAGACATGAGATTACATCTTATGATATGTCTAGAAGTTATTATTTAGCAAACGCAGACGAAAACAATATCAAGGCAAAACTTGATAATGGTGTATTATATGTTAAGGTAGGTAAAGTTGCACCTACAAAGCTTGAAAAGAAATATATCGCAATTGAATAAATTCATTTTCCTTTTTAGAGAAACCACTTAGTTGTGGTTTCTTTTTTTGTAGCTTTGTGGAGATTCACCATAATATTCTTTAAATGCATAAGAAAAATGTTCTGGTGTTGAATAGCCGACTAATATAGCTAATTCAGATATTTTAATATCAGTATATTTTAGTTTATTTGCAGCGAAGCTCATTTTAGCTTCGTTTTTTAATTCTCTAAAACTCTTGTTATAATTTTTAATTAAATATCTTTGAAATTCTCTTGTTGAAATATGAAGCCTATTTGCGATGTCTAAAACTGTAATTGTACTAAATTCATTATATAGTATTTTTTCAATTTCAAATTGTAAGCTTTCTGTATCCCAATGTGATAATCTTTTTCCTTTAGCATTTTCATTTCTTAATACTTTGACGATTATATTTTTAAAATTTGATACTATGATTTCATTATATCCAAAACTTTTAGTTTGAAATTCGTATAATAGATCATTAAATAAGATTGATAAATTATATTTATCTAATCCTACATAATATTTAGTTAGAAATGGTATATATTCCTTATAAGCAAGTTTTTTATCGATTAATAAGTATATTGAATATACTTCTAGTTTAGATTCAGGAATAAAAGAATATGATATAAATTCAGGTATTACAATATATGAATTTTCTGTAACTGAATATTCCTCATTATTTATTATTATTTTTCCTTTGCCGTTTTTTATGAATTTTATTTCTACTGTTTCTGTACCATGATAAGCAGGAGGAGTAATTTCGTTTATTATAGAAAAACTGAAATCGGCTAATGTGAAGAATATTTTTGCCATCATAAATTTAATTGAATCTTTTGTGCTAAATAGTATCATTTTTATCACCTATAATAATTATAATAATAATTCGAATATATGTCAAAAATTATAAATATTAGCATGTTGATACAATAATGTAGAACAAGTTTTGCTATAGTTTAAAACTATATATAAGTATTGCTTTTTAGTATTTTGTAGTAGTATATTATAACTATATAATATAATTAGTTTATTTTATGGAGTTGATAATTAATGAGAATAGATGAAATATTAAAAAATAAAAGAACATTATCTTTTGAAACATTCCCGCCAAAAAAGGGATTAGATGATTTAGATAAAACAAAAGAAGTATTAAGTGAATTAGCTAAATTAAATCCTGATTTTATTTCTGTTACTTATGGAGCTGGAGGTTCTAATTCTAAAGGTAATGTTGAAATTGCTTCATATATTAAAAATGAATTAAATATTGAATCGCTTGCTCACTTAACTGGTGGACCTTCAAAACCTGAAGATATTGATAATGTAGTTAGTGAATTAAAAAAGAACAATATTGAAAATATTTTAGCATTAAGAGGAGATAAACCTATTGATTTTGAAAATGAATATTGCAAGTATTTTAAGCACGCTACTGATTTAATGGATTACTTAAAAAAGTATAATTTTACTCTTGCAGGAGCTTGCTATCCTGAAGGGCATATTGAGTGTAATTCATTAAAAGAAGATTTAGAATATATGAAATTAAAAGAAGAATGTGGTGCTAAATTCTTTATTACTCAAATTTTCTTTGATAATGAATATTACTACAGATTAGTAAGTGAAGCTAGAAAGATGGGTATTACATCACCTATTATTCCTGGTATTATGCCATTAATTTCACCTAAATCAATTCAAAGAACAAAGTCTATGTGTGGATCTACTATACCACTAAATTATAGAAATATGCTTGAATTCTATCAAGATAAGCCAGAGGCCTTTAAAGAGCTTGGCTACAATTATGCAGTATATCAAATTATGGATTTACTAGCGAAAGGTGCTCCTGGTATTCATTTATATGTTATGAATAATGCTAAATGTGCTAATGAAATAGTTAGGAGATTAGAAAATGTCATCAAGGAATATTTCTAATATTTGTGATTTAGCATATACATATTTAGGGTATAGTAATCAAGGAAGAACAGAAGATATAGATAAATTAATTTTAGAATCTATTGATGAATTGGATAAGATTTCACAGTTTAAATATATTTATATTGATATGGATTATGAATTAGATTTTATAAAGAATAATCCTATATATTCAAAGTTTTTGGAAGGCTGTAGTCACTATTATTTAGTATTAACAACTTTGGGTAAACGAGTTGATGATAGAGTTAAATATTATTCCATATCAGATATGAAAAAAATGATTGTGTTTGACGCAACTTGTGGTGCTTATTTGGAATATTTAGCTGATGAGTATGAAAAAGAAAACTTTGAAGAATTAAGAACTTATAGATTTTGTCCTGGATATCAGGGAACAAAAACCTCTGATATTAGGGAAATATTTAAAGTGTTAAATCATAATAGTATTGGTGTTAGTTTATTAGAGTCTAATTTAATGGTCCCTTTAAAGACTATGTGTGGAATTATTGGGTTTGGTAATAAGAAAAATAAAAGCTGTGGTAATTGTGATATTAAAGATAAATGTGAATTTAGAAAGAAGGGGAAAACATGCTACTAGATAATTTAGGAAAGAAAATAATGATATTTGATGGTGGTATGGGTAGTGAAATAGAAAAGAAGGGATTGTCTGGATTTATTCCTGAGGAGCTAAATATAACAAATCCAGATGATATATATGATATTCATAAATCATATAAGAATTCTGATTTTATTACCACTAACACATTTGGATTAAATAGAATTAAATATCATGGTAATTATAGTATTAAAGAAATTGCAGAAGCTGCGATTTCAAATGCTAGACGTACTAATAAAATAGTAATGTTTGATATAGGGCCTACTGGTGGTATGTTAAAACCTATTGGCACATTATCTTTTGACGATGCATATAATGCATTTAAAGAGGTTGTTGAATGTTCTAGAGATTTAGTAGATGGATATATTCTTGAAACATTTACTGATTTATATGAAGTTAAAGCTGCTTTACTTGCAGTAAAAGAAAATAGCGATAAACCAGCATTTGTTACTATGACTTTTGATCAAAGTGGAAGAACATTAACAGGTTCCACACCAGAAATAATGGTTAATACTTTAGAAGGGCTAGGGGCAGATTGTATTGGAGTAAATTGCTCACTTGGACCTAAGGAATTATATCCTATTATTGAGAAAATAATTAATTGTGCTCATAAGCCAATTATTATTCAACCTAATAGAGGTTTACCTACATTAAAAAATGGTAAAACTATTTATACATTAGAATATAATGAATTTGATGAATATGTTAAAAAATATATTGATATGGGTGTGGCTGTAGTTGGAGGTTGTTGTGGTACAAATCCTGAATTTATTGAAGGAATTTCTAAATATAAAGGATTAAATGTTAATAGAAAAGAAAATCCATATAATACAACTATTAATTCAGCTACTGTACTATTAAATATTGAAAATGTGAAGGTATGTGGTGAAAGATTAAATCCTACTGGTAAGAAAAAATTAAAACAAGCTTTAATCGATGGTGATTATGATTATTTAGTTAAAGAGGCTATTAAGGAAGAAGAGGCTGGTGCTGATTTACTTGATTTAAATGTAGGTGTACCTAAAATTGATGAAGTAAATGCAATGGTTAATTCTATTTTAAAGGTTCAAGAATATTGTGATTTACCTATTCAAATAGATTCATCTAATAAAGATGCAATCGAAGCAGGTTGTAGATATTATAATGGCATTCCACTAATTAACTCAGTTAATGGCGAGGATGCTGTAATGGAAAGAGTGTTCCCAATTGCTAAAAAGTATGGTGCTATCGTACTTGGCTTAGCGCTTGATGATAAAGGTGTACCTAAAACGGCAGAAGAAAGATTTGAAATAGCTAAGAAAATCATAAAAAAAGCAGAGGAATATGGAATTCCTAAAAATAGAATTATGATTGATACATTAGTATTAACTGCTAGTGCTGAACAGGATTTAGTAAAAGAAACATTAAAGGGTTTAACTTTAGTTAGAGGATTAGGAGTTAAAACTGCATTAGGTGTATCAAATGTATCATTTGGTTTACCTAATAGAGGATTATTAAATAAAACATTCTTAGCTATGGCTATGTATGCTGGCTTAAATATGCCAATATTAAATCCTCTTGATACAGAAATGATGGGTGCCATTAAGGCATATAATGTATTATTAGGTATCGATAGAGGAAGCGAGACTTATATTGACACATATAAGGATGTTGAGATATCAGTTACTACAGTAACTAATAATAAAGAAAAAGTAGAAACTGGTGGGACTTTAGATTTATATAACGCAGTAAAAAAAGGATTAAAGCCAGAAATAAAAGCTTTAACATTAAAAGAAATAGAGGCAAATGATCCAATTTATGTAATTAATGAAGTATTAATAAAAGCATTAAATGATGTTGGATTATTGTATGAAAAGGGTAAATTATTCTTACCACAATTAATAGCTTCAGCTGAAGCTGCAAAAGAATCATTTAGCGTAATTAGTGATAAATTCCCTAAATCAGATAAAGCCAAAGCAACTATTGTTATGGCAACAGTAAAAGGTGATGTTCATGACATAGGTAAAAACATATGTAAGGTTGTATTAGAATCTTATGGATATGAGGTTATTGATTTAGGTAAGGATACGCCAATTGAGAAGGTAATTGAGGCAGATAATAAATATAAGCCATTTGCGATTGGCTTATCTGCTTTAATGACAACTACAGTATTATCTATGGAAGATACAATAAAAGCATTAAGAGGAAATAATACAAAAGCTAAAATATTTGTAGGTGGTGCTGTAGTAACAGAAGAAATCGCAAAAGAAATAGGGGCAGATTATTATTCAAAGGATGCCTTAAGCTTAGTAACAATGATGGAGGAATTAATAAATGAAAAGAAGTAAATTATCTTTAGGATTAATATTATTAGGAGGTTTAGCACTTACAGGCTGTGCTTCAACAAGCACATCAACTAGTGTTAGTTGGATAGGACCAACACAAAGTACCGCAGAACAAACAATTAATTATAAACTAAAAGTTGTTGATTTAGATGGTGAGGTTTTGTTAAATAAGGATTTAACTACTACTAATAATAAATCATTATTTAAAGATTTGAATAGAGAATCAAAACTTGAAAGTGATGCTGGTGATTTAGGACATTATATAATTTCTGTTAATGATTCAATTAAGGATAGTAATTATGCATTATCAATTTATAAAAATGGAGCTTATTCACAAGTTGGAATTGATGAAGTAGTTTTAGCTAATAACGATGAAATAGTAATTAAAAATGAATGTTGGAATACAGTTGGTAATGGATTTGGTGGAACTATGACTGAAACTGATATTTTAGTTGATAAGATTATTTATTCATCATATAAGAAATTTAAAGAAATATATAAAGATTCAACATATATTCCATATGATGCCATATTCGCATATAGTTCACTTGAGAAGAATGGATATCCAGTTGATAGTAAGAATATTTTCCCAGATACTATTAAGGCAAATTATGAAACTATTGATTATTCAACTTTAGATTTAAGTAGCACATTTAAGACTGCTATTACATTATATGCATTAGAAAAAGATTTAACTGAAATGAAACAATTTATCGCTAATAGTACATTTGATTTGAGTCAACCTTTCTCAGATACATATGCTTGTTATACATATGATGTTATGCAATTATTAAATGTTACAGCCTCAAATATTGCAGACTATACTGCTTTATTTAATAACCTTACATTAGGTGGTAATGAAACAAGCTGTATGTGTGTTTCTGCATTACAAAGAATTGTAGGTTATGATTTTACTAGTTTTAAGGCTGCCATTAAAGAAGGAATAACAGAATCAGGATTCTCTTACACTATGAATTATGGTGGAGATGATTATACAACATGTAATGCATCATCTACAGCACAAGCAATTATTGCATTAACTGAATTACAAGCAAATTTAAATAGTGATGAATATAAAGCTAATGATAAATCATTAATCGATGCTTTATTAGGCTATTATAATAACGAAAAAGGCTTGTTCTATGATTATGAAGGCGATACATATAATTTAAGCTATGCAGAACCACAAGCAATAGCTGCTTTAGTTTCATATAAGTTATTAAGAGATAAAGGATTAGTAAATATTTATAGAGGATAATTATAATGAAAAAGCTTATTATCAAGATTATAGTTTCTTTAATTTTAATAGGTATAGCTATTGGAACTTTTGTTATTGTTAATAATATTAATAGTAAAAAAGTAGAAGATAGTATTATTAATATCAATATTAAGTTATATGATATTAATGAGAGTATGGTATCTGATAAAGATTTTAAGGTTAATAGTGATGATAAGCTTTTAGATATATTAAAGAATAATTATACAATTAGAACTTCTAATAGCACTTATGGTGCGATTATTTATGATATTGATGATATTAAAACAGATTTTAAAACTACATATATTGCGATATATGTTGATGATAAATATTCCCAAGTTGGCATATCTAGCATAGTAATTTATGATGGTATGAAAGTATCATTTAAGGAGATGAGGGTATATTACAGTTAAGAGATTATGTTATATCGTTATGTTAACGGCGATATTAACTGTTCAAGAAGAATTATTAACATTTATACCTAATGTACAATTGTCATTTTTATTAATATTTGCTTACGGTGCGACAGTTGGTATATTGGATGGAACGTTGATAGTTTTAGTACATGTAATAATAGATAATTTAATAATGAATTCTTTTACTCCTTATGTTATGATTCCTATGTTAATAGGATGGGAAATAGCATTAATATTAGGTTATTTAACTAGAAACAGGAAAGAATATATAGTATCTATTTTTGGTGCCTTAGCAGGTTTTATTTATTGCATGTTATTTTGGGGTTCTACAGTATTATTCTATAAAATAGATCCATACGCATATTTAATAAGCGATATTCCTTTTGAGGTTGTATTGATTGTATGTAATATTATTACAATATTATTCTTATATAAACCTATAGTTAAAATAATAAATATGTATTATCCTAAAAGAAGTAATGATATTTATTCGAATAATTTAATTAATAATTAGACATTAAAAGGCAACATCATGTTGCCTTTTAATTTGCTTTGACAAAGATAAATCATTATTTCTTTTCTTGTAATATCATTTCTTTTGTTATATTTTCTAATTTCATCATAAAAAATCTTTTTTTACCAATATCATTAAAAGAAGAACCTATCGCATATACTAAATCATCAATAACTATAAATCTATCATGAATAATATCATTATGGAGAATTGATATATTATTAGGTATTATTTCTTTATTTAAATAAGATGAAGTAGAAGTAACAATTGTTATTTTAACTTTTAAATCAGATAACATAGTTAATAAGAATTTATCAGCATATTGATCAATTATAGTTATTTCATTTCTTGCTAAAAAGAATAATTTTCTTAAGAATGTATATGGTTCTAATATTTCTCCTTCAAATATAATTTGAGTATTATCAGAATATATAGTCACTTCTAAATTCTTTAATCTATTTTCTATATTTATTATATTAGCTTCTAATTGTAATATGTTAGATTGATAAGCCATAATTCTTTCAGTATTAATTGCATAACCATTTAATAAATACTGCTTTAAAACTGAATTCGCCCATTTTCTAAATTGTGTTCCTCGCTTTGAGTTTACTCTATATCCAACAGCTATTATCATATCTAAATTGTATATTTTTATTTTACGTTTTACTTGACGAGCACCCTCAAATTGAACTTGTGCGTTTTCCGCACATGTTGAAAGGATATCAAGTTCATTATCACCATAAATATTATTAATATGTCTAACTATTCTCGTTCTATCAACATTGAACAAAAGCGCCATTTGTTCTTGGGTTAACCAAACAGTTTCTTCATTTGGTGACACATTTACTTCTAAACTAAAGTCACCATCTTCAAATTTTACTAAATTGTATTTCTTTTCTTCATTATTCATAATATTTTCCTCCATTTTTCTCAAAAAAGAAAGCCTTACTGCATTTTAGCAATAAGGCTTAAAATTTTTTTATTAAGTTGTAATTTTAATTCAATGATATAACTCATTTTTACAACTCCCTTTGATAATGTTATTATATCATATTTTATTGATAAATATACAATTTCTTTATTTTAAAAATTGAAACATTATTAATTATTAATTATAATTAATTTACTAGTATATTTATGGAGATTGATTATGAATAATAAGATTGAAATTACAAAAGCATTTAAGGTTAAAAGAAGTAATACTCTTTTAAATTATTTAATGGAAAATTTAAATACATCTAGAAATAATTGTAAGATGTTACTTTCTAATCATTTAGTTATGGTTAATGGTGATGTTGTAACTAAATTTGATTTTAATCTAGCTAAAGAAGATGAAATTAAAATACTAAAAAATAGAATAGATAGTCCTAAAAATAAAGAAATGGCTAAGCCTAGAATGCCTAGAATGGAGATTATTTATGAGGATGATGATTTTATAGCTATAAATAAGCCTAATGGAGTATTATCTGTAGAAAGTGATAAGGATATTAATTCTTGCTATAGCGTTATTTCTAAGTATTTAAGTGCTAAGGGTGAAAGACCATATATTATTCATAGAATTGATAAAGAAACTAGTGGAGTATTAGTATTTGCTAAAAATGCTAAAATACATTCAATATTAAGATTACATTGGAATGATTATGTTAAGAATAGAGAATATCATGCTATAGTTGAAGGTTGTGTAAATGGTAATGATACCATTATTAATTATTTAACTGAGAATAAGAATAATATTGTATATTCTACAAATAAAGAAAATGGTGTTAAAGCCATCACTCATTATAAATCATTAAAATCAACTAAGGATTATTCTTTACTTGATATTCATATTGATACAGGAAGAAAAAACCAGATAAGGGTAACGATGATGGATATGGGACATCCTGTAGTTGGTGATGATAAATATCAATCAACTAAGAATCCTATTAAAAGATTGGGACTTCACGCTACTAGATTGGAGCTTGTTAATCCGTTAAATAATGAATTGATGGTATTTAATACAAAATATCCTACTATATTTGATAGTTTATTTAAAAAGTAAGTTTTATATTTGAGTTTGAGGAGGTGATATTATGTTTAATATAGGTGATTATGTTTTTTCAACAAGATTTGGGATTGGCTTTATTAAAGAAAAGAAAGACAATCTTTTTAGTGTTAAATATACAGATGGTGAAACTGTTGAAAATGAGATTGACCTATTTAAGGTAAGCGATGATATCATTTCTCAATTGGTTAATAATAGGTTTGAGGATTTTTTCTCTATTAATTCTATTAATAAAGGAAGAGAGTATTATTTAGAAAGTAAAGTATTAGATTTGATTGTTGTTGATAGAAATATTAGTGCTAATGTAAAAGGTAATTTTAATTATTCATTATCTTTGATGGTGTCTAAAAATAGTATAAGAGGTAAGTGCTCATGCCCTGTTGGAACTATGTGCAAGCATTGTGCGGCGACATTATATTTACTTAAGGATCAGTATGACAAATTATCAAATTCTTTATCAGATAATAATCTAAATACTAATTACAAAGAGATTATTGATTTAGCAATAAGTATTAATCCAAATATTACTAAAATTAAAGATTTGTATTCTATAGAAACATTACATAATAATTTAATAAATAGTATTAAATCAAAGGATGATTTAAGGATATTTATTAGGGAATTAAATAATTATAGAATCGAAACCAATAATTATAAAGAGACTAAGAAATTAGTGTATATGATTATTGCTTTTTCTGATTTATATTTATTTATAAATGATTTAGAACCAAAAGATATTGATAGAGAAATTGTAAAAACTATTAATAAATTTGCTAAATTCAATATTAGAGATATTAATAGATATTATTTTTTTTCTAATGAAATAATTCACAATGTAATTATTTATTCAATTGTTAATAATGCTTATGGTTATTATTTTGAAATATTTAGGGAATTACCAGATTTTCATATTAATTATTTAATAGATAAATGTAATGATTCTATTTTAAAATCATTAATTGAAAAAAAACAAATCAATAATATCCCTTCAAATTTAATAAGGAAAATATATGATAAAAGTGATATTGTAGGGAAGAAAACTATTGCCATAAATTATCACAATAGGTTTTTAACTGGTGATGATTTGGAAGAATTTTCATTTAATGACGCTATTGAATTATTAAATAAGGTTAATGATAATGATGTTGTTATTGATTATATTTTAAAGAATTATAATTATATTGCAAAATATAATAAGAATAAGCTTTATGGTGTTTGCTTAAATTTATTAAATGGTAATATAAGAAGAACTCAAAGAAATAGTATTTTAGCTATGATGGAAAGCGATACTAATGCTAGATATATTTTAGAATATGTTAATAACGAAGTTATTGTAATTGATGATATTAATTTATTTAAAGAAGTATTCACTATTAAATATGATATATATGAAAAATATGATTATTTTTATGAGGATTATCTTTTATTAATTGATGATAATGTTTTGTTTGAGTATAAGCTTGAAAATGGTGAGGGTAAATATAATAATATTCTTAAAGCTATTAAAGAAGTTTTAAAGGATGATAAGGAATATACTCTAAAATATAATGAAATTAAATCAAAGATTAGAGATAGAATGTTAAATGAATTAAAGAGAGAATATTTAGATAAGATTAATAATTTAGATGTTTCTTTTAAGAATAATAAAGCGTTATGTGATAAGGCTAAAATTAAGATTGATTATTCGTTTAGAAAGATTAATGAATATGAAAAACATAATGAATCTTCTATGTGTGAATTTTATGTTTCGTTTAAGGTTTCATCTACAGGTAGAAGCTATATTGTTAAGGATGCTTATGATTTTTTAAGGCTTATCGTTGAAGGATTAAATTATAAGTATGGAAAGGAATTGGAATTTAATCACAATATAAATAATTTTAATAATGAAGATAAGAGAATTATTGAGATGTTGTTAGATTGTCAATTTGATTATGATGCCTATAAGGATAGAGAATTACCATTATCAGAGAGATTGTTAGAAAATATTATTGAAGAATTAAAGGGTAGATATGTTGAATTTGAGGGAAGAAATGTCTTAGTTAGGTTAGATAATATTCCTTTTAATCCTATTATTACTGATGAATATATTTTAAAAAGTGGATATGATAAGAATGATATAGTTTTTGGTAATGAAAAATTATATTTAGTTGGTGATGATAATATTGATTATATTGATGTCAATAATGAGAATAATGGATTTGTAAAATTTGTTTATGATAGTGATGGTATGGATATATCTATCGTTAAGGATCAATTTGTTAATAGAGTATATTCTAGATATGGTAGTTTGATTAATGTTGATGATAGGGTATCAAAGGATTTTAAGTTAAGTGAATTAAGAATAGATGCTTATTTTGATTATGTTAAGAATAGTATTACTTGTGAGACTAAAATTTATAAAGATGATTTTTTATTAACTAGTGATACATTTTTGAATGATGTTGATAAGAGTAGATTAGCTATATATTTAGAATATTTGGATAGTTTGGGTTTTATTAATCATAGTATATTAAGTGATGATAGTCTTATGTTAAGCTTTTTTAGAATGGATTTTAAGGTATTAAAGAGCTTATGTAATGTATATTTATCAGATTCTATTATGAATAAAAAGATCAGTGTATTTAGTACACCTACTATTAGAATAAAGCAAGATAAAAGTATGATGGAAGCTTTTGTTTCAGAGTCTGAATATAGTGATGAAGAATTATATCAAATAATGAAGGCTATTAGGCAAAAAAAGAATTTTGTTTTATTAGATGATGATAGAATAGTTACATTAGATGATAAAAATAGTAAAGAATTTTATGAAGCAGTTAATGATTTTAGGTTGGACTTAAAAGAATTAAAAAGGCCTAAAAGATTAGAAGCTTATGAAGCACTTAAGGCATATGCGCATGAGGCTAATTGTGAAATTGATGATTATTTATCTAATATGATTTCTGATATTAGTAATTTTAAAAATCAGGAATATGAAATGCCTAATATTAATGCCAAATTAAGAGAGTACCAGATTGAGGGTTATAAATGGCTTAAAACATTAACTAAATATCATTTGGGTGGTATTTTGGCAGATGATATGGGGCTTGGTAAAACACTTGAAGTGATTACTTTAATTAAAAGCGATATGGCGTTAATGCCAAGCTTGATAGTTTGTCCTAAAAGCTTATTATATAACTGGTATAGTGAATTTAATAAGTTTGATGGATTAACTAGAGTTATTATGATTTATGGTAATTCTAGTCAGAGAAAGAAAATTATTAATAATATAAATTCAAATGCTAAAATTGTATATGTTACTGCATATGATTCTTTAAGAAATGATTTGGATTTATATAAGAATTATAAATTTAATTATATTGTTTTAGATGAAGCACAAGCTATTAAGAATGTTAATGCTATAAAGAGTATATCTGTTAAGTCATTAGTTGGAGCAAATAGGTTTGCTTTAACTGGTACACCTATTGAGAATAATATTATTGATTTATGGAGCATATTTGATTTTATCATGCCAAGTTTTTTAGAGGATTTGCCTATATTTAAGTCTAAGGCTAATGGTAGTAGTTATATTGATAATATTGCCAAGAAGGTATCACCTTTTATATTAAGAAGAACTAAAAATGAAGTGTTAAAGGATTTGCCTAGTAAATATGAAAGAATCATATCTTGTGATATGTCAGAAAATCAAAGAAAGATTTATGATGCACATATAAAGGATGCACAAGATAAATTAGAAAGTGGTTCTAAGGCTTTTGATTTATTGCCATATTTAGTTAGATTAAGACAAATATGTATTGATCCTAAGATGTTTATTGATAATTATTCATCTGATTCTGGAAAGATGATTGAGCTTGAAGAGATTATTAATGAATATAAGAATGAACATAAGATATTAATATTTTCATCATTTGTTATGGCATTAGGAAGTGTAGAGAATATTTTAAAGAAAAATAATATTAATTATTATGTATTAACTGGAGACACTAAATTAGAAGAAAGATTAAGACTAGTAAATTCATTTAATAATGATGATAGTGTTAGAGTATTTTTGATATCTTTAAAGGCTGGAGGCACTGGTTTAAATTTAATTGGGGCTGATACTGTAATACATTTAGACCCATGGTGGAATGTTAGTGCTGAAAATCAAGCTTCTGATAGAGCACATAGAATAGGACAAACAAAGAATGTTGAGGTTATTAAATTAGTAGCTTTAGATTCTATTGAGGAAAGAGTAATTGAATTACAGAATTTAAAGAAGGATATTATTGATAAGGTAATAGCTAAGGATGATAGTAGTATTACTAATTTAAGTATTGATGATTTAAAATATATTTTGGAGTAGTTATGGAAGATATTAATTTATTGATGAACAATTTCATCTCAAATAGAAATATTTTAGCTAAGATAAATACGGAACTTACTAATACTTTTGGAAAAGAGTATTATTTATCAAGTTTATCTAATACATTAATAGAGGCTTTTAATAGTTTTGAGAAGTTTTATGGTATGATGGATGATAAATTAGAATTTGCGAAAATGTTAGATGATGTTTCTAATAGTGCAGTTGATTTTTTTAATATTAAGACTAAAGAGAATTTGGGTAAGATGAGTATTTTTAAGAAAAAAAGAATATTAAAGAAAAGCTTACCTGAAAATCAAAAGATGTTAAATGATTTGTTAAATAAGATAGATTTAGTCAATGATTTTATCACGAAAAATGTTGAGGAATATGTTAAAAATAATCAGTAATTATATATTATTCAATAATATATCATTTTATAGAATATAATTCGAAAGAAATATTATATTTTAAAAATATAATTCTTTACATTTAAAATATGTTGTATTAAAATCTATGTTGTGAGGTGTTATGATGATTAGAATTGGTATTTATGGATATGGTAATTTAGCTCGTGGAGTTGAATCTGCGATAAAGAAAAATGATGATATGGAGTTAAAGGCAGTATTTACAAGAAGAGACCCTAGTACTGTAAAGATTAATACAGCTGGTGTTAATGTATATAATGCTAAAGATATATTAAATTATAAGAATGATATAGATGTATTAGTTATTTGTGGTGGATCTATGAGTGATTTACCTGAAATGACTCCTGAATTAGTAAAGAATTTTAATGTTGTTGATTCATTTGATACACATGCAAGAATTCCTGAACATTTTAAAAATGTTGATAAGAATGCAAAAGAAACTAACCATGTTGGTTTAATATCATGTGGATGGGATCCAGGTATGTTCTCATTAAATAGAGCAATTATGGAAGCAATATTACCAGATGGAGATTCTTATACATTCTGGGGTAAGGGTGTAAGTCAAGGTCATAGCGACGCAATTAGAAGAATTAAGGGTGTTGTAGACGCAAGACAATATACTATTCCTGTTGATAGTGCATTAGAGGCTGTTCGTAGTGGTTCACGTCCTACATTAACAACAAGACAAAAACATACAAGAGAGTGCTTTGTTGTAAGTAGCGATCCTAAAGAGAATGCAAGAATAGAAAAAGAAATTAAAGAAATGCCTAATTATTTTAGTGATTATGATACAACTGTTCACTTTATTTCTTTAGAAGAATTAAAGAAGAATCATAATGGTATTCCTCATGGTGGATTTGTATTTAGATCAGGTAATACATCTGATGGTGTTAAGCATGTTATAGAATATAGCTTAAAGCTTGATTCAAATCCTGAATTTACAGGAAGTGTATTAATCGCTTATGCAAGAGGTGTAGCAAGATTTGCAAGTGCTAAGAATTATGGTTGTAAGACTGTATTTGATTTTTCACCAAAGGATATTTCAAATCTTTCTTATGAGGAATTATTAGCTCATACTTTATAATATGATTTGGATGGATGTTTTAATACATCCATCTTTTTTTTTAAAAAAAGATATCTATAATTGTTTGAATAATATTAGATTATTTTTGTTAAAAGTGCTATGATTAATTTAAGGTGAAATAATCTATTAAGTTAGATAGAAAGGAAAAGTAATCAATAAGATATCAAACCTATCTAAATTGATTATACGTGATTTATGTGTTTAAAATAGGATGCCATTTATCCATTAGTGATGGATTTTTAGGCTGTAGTAAAAATATAATAAAAATGGGTGGAAATACATTTCAATATTTTTCTAGAAATCCACAGGGTGGTAAGGCTAGAGAGTGGGATCAAAAGGATTTTGATGAATATTTAAAATATGCTAAAGAAAATGGTATTGAAGTAATATTAACTCACGCTCCATATACATTAAATTGTGCATCAGCTAAAGATGAGGTTAGAGAATTTGCGTTAATGTGTATGGAAGATGATATTAAAAAGTTAGAGAATTTTGATAATGCTTTATATAATTTTCATCCAGGAAGTCATACTGGTATTGGGGTAGATAAGGGAATAGAATATATTATTGAGATATTAAATAAGATTATTTATCCAAAGATGAAAACTACTATATTACTTGAAACTATGAGTGGTAAGGGTAGTGAGATAGGAAGAAGTTTTGAAGAGTTAAAAAGAATTATTGATGGTGTCAAATATAATGATAAGATAGGTGTATGCTTAGATACATGTCATGTATTTAGTGCTGGATATGATATTGTAAATAATTTAGATTCAGTATTAGATGAATTTGATAGAATAATAGGACTTGATAGGCTTAAGGCCATTCATTTAAATGATTCTATGATGCCTTTTAATTCTAATAAGGATAGACATGAGAAAATAGGGGAAGGTACTATTGGACTTCTAGCTATTGTAAATATTATTAATAATAAAAGATTAAAGGATTTGTCTTTTTATTTAGAAACTCCTAATGATATTGATGGGTACATAAAGGAAATAGCATTACTTAAGGAAAAAAGAATATGGGATTAAAAAAAGTAGTTGATAATACTAAAAAAGTAGTTCATAAAACATCAGATTTTATGGGTGTTACGAATTACAGGACAAAAAGTAGATATGAATATAATGAAGTGAAATTTTATTTCATTTTTTTAGGTTTTGTCTTAATGAGTGTATTATCACTATTTACATTATTACCATATGCTTATTATAGATATTGTTTGATTAAATATAATAATTCATTTTATGATAATAAAAAGATTA
Organism: Acholeplasmatales bacterium; assembly: GCA_017542485.1. GTDB lineage: Bacteria > Bacillota_I > Bacilli_A > Acholeplasmatales > Anaeroplasmataceae > Anaeroplasma. The sequence goes on along the minus strand of JAFXXC010000079.1, from coordinate 49,418 downwards.
GATTTAATGGAACTATAAGAGGTGCTTATACATCATTTTTATCTGGTTTTTTATTAACTATTATTATTTTATTATCAGTTGATATTATTAAAACCACATTTATTTTGGATTATGTAAAAGCTAATGTCCCAGAAAAGGCTGTTGGCTGGATTGATACGGCTATTACAGCATTACCTACTATTTTGGCATCATCTTTAGTATTTAATAGTTTATTTAAATGGGGACAAAGAAATGCTAATTTTGTATATGATGATACAGGATCATATTTAGAGAAACATTTAATTAAAGGTATATTAGTAGCTATTTTAGGTAAGTTATTCAGCTTAATATCTTTTGGATTAGGTAATCCATTAACTATATGGATAAAATGGAGATTTATTATTAATAGAGAATATGTATCAAATGAAAAAATGAAATTTGATGGAAATATATTAAGTTCATATAAATGGTTTGTATGGAGATGGTATTTAATTGTTGTTACAGCGGGATTATATTATCCAATATATATTCATAAAATAAACCAATGGACTATAAGACATACGCATATAAATGAAGTATAATCTATTTTTTTAAATATGATTATTGTGTTTTAAAGATGAATATTTGTGATATAAATTGTGCTACTTTTTCCTTTAAGTGGTACTTTTTTATTTTATAATTTAATTAAAGGAAGTGAGGAAAGATGTTTAAGTTTATTAAAAGTATGGGCTGGTTTATTAAGAAGAACTGGTGGAGATATTTACTAGTTATCTTTTTTGGCTTGATTTTAGCATTTTTAAATGTTTTTCCTATAAGACTTATTGGTAATTTAACTAAAGCTATAGAAGAGGGTAATGTAACTAGAGAATATTTAATATATGATATTATGATACCCTATATTTGTATTGTATTAGGTATTTATATTGATTCTGTTATTAAAAGAACATGTCAAAATAGACTAACTACTACTTTATATTATGCTTTACATGATAGATATATGAAGAGTATTTTAACTCAGGATGGACATTTTTTTGAAAGATTCCAATCTGGTGATTTATTAGTTAGAGCTATTGGAGATATAAATACAGTTAAATTTAGTGGTGGTAATAGATTATTAAATATATTTTTGGATTTTGTTACTGTTATTGTTGCGTTTGTTGAATTAATTAGAATTGATTGGTTACTTGCAATTATATGTTTTATTCCTCTTATTTTTATTTTAATTTCTAATATGTTACTTAAGGCTAAAGTACAGAAGAATTGGAAGATTGTAAGAGAGAAGAGTTCTTTAATGGGTAATGTTGTACTTGAAAGCATTACTAATGTAAGAACTATTAGAGCTTATTCAAAGGAAGAAGATAGTTATAAGAAGAATTTGGAATATAGTAAAGTTGTATATGAGGTTGAAAAGAGTAATTTAAAGATTAATGTTATATTCCAACCATTATTTCAATTTATTGTCGGTATATCAACTTTGTTATGTTTAGCTTTTGGCGCTTATTTTTATCATATTGGAAGATTGGCTGAAATAAGTCTGGTTGTGTCATTTTCTATGTATTTAGGATTATTCCAAGCACCATTATCTAGGATGGGTGCGATGATTAATAATTTTTATCAATCATTAATTTCTGCGGAAAGATTGAATGAGGTATATAATTCTAGAAGTGGTGTTGTAGTAACAAATAATATTAAATGTGAAGAAATAAAAGAAATAGAGTTTAGAAATTTTTATTTTAATTATCCTAATGAGGATGAGGAAATATTAAAGGGAATCAATTTAGTTATTAAAAAGGGCGAAACTATTGGAGTAGTTGGGAAGACTGGTAGTGGTAAATCTACACTAATTAGACAACTTGAAAGACAGTACCCTATTATGTTTGATGGTATCTATATTAATGGAATTGAAATCGCTGAATATAATAAAGAATCTATTAGAGAACGTGTGGCTTATGTTCCTCAGGAGCATGTATTATTTTCAAGAAGTGTTTATGATAATGTAAAATTGGGTAAGAAAAATGCCAAGCGTGAAGAGATTAATATGGCTATTAGATTGGCTGATTTTGAGAAGGATGTTGAGAATTTAAGCGATGGATTAAATACTATCGTTGGAGAATATGGCGTTACTTTATCAGGTGGACAGAAGCAAAGATTAGGTATTGCAAGAGCACTACTTAAGAATCAAGATGTATTAATATTAGATGATTCTTTGTCGGCTGTAGATGGTCGAACTGAGGCAAATATTATTGATTCTTTAAAGGAATATAGAAGTGATAAGACTAATATTATTGTTTGTCATAGATTAAGTGCTGTTATGCATGCTGATATGATTATTGTTTTAGATAATGGTGTTATCATAGAGCGTGGTAATCATGAAGAGCTTATGGCGTTAAAGGGATGGTATTACGAACAGTTCATGAATCAAAAAATGACTGGAGGTGATACTCATGAGAGCTAAGCCTATGAAGAAAAAACAAATGGTTGGATTTTTGATACCATATTTGAAAAAAGAAAAATTATTATTATCTTTAACTATATTTTTGTGTTTAGCAACATCAGTTTTGTCAGCAACAACACCTTTTATCACTAAAGCTATATTTGATGAATTTTTACCTGATAAGAATTATGAAATGATTATTGTATTTGCAATTCTTTATGGAGTTGTTATAGTAGCTTTAGTATTAGCTAGGTATTTTTTCCAATTTGTTAATACTTTAACTGGTATGAGGATAGAAAAAAAGATTAGAGAAGAGGCAATGAGAAAAATTAATTATTTGCCTGTAGATTATTTTTCTTTGGAACCTGATGGAAAAATTGTTGCGAAAATAACTAGTGATAGTGGCGGAGTTAGAATATTTTATACAACAATGTTTTCTATTATAAATGCTGTTATGAATATAGCCATTGTATATATAGGTATCATTATTATTAAACCTATATTAGGATTGTTAATATTAATAGTGCTTCCTATATTGTTATTATGGATAACATTATATCGTAAGTGGGTTCATAAATATCATGTTAATTTAAGAGAGACTGGTTCACAGATTACAGGTAAATTAAACGAGGATATTACTGGTAGTTTGATTATTCAGGATTTTAATCAAGAGGATATTATATTAGATGAATATCAGGATTTAGTAAAAAGATATGTTAAAAATGATAGAACAACTGCGAATATTAATAATATGATGGGATTTGAATTATTGAATCTTATTAAGAGAATGGTTGAGATAGCTTTATTGTTATTTTTAGGTTTTTCTAGTATTAATGTTATGGAAACTGTCATTACTATAGGTATGGTATCTGCGATAGTTGAATCATTAGATAAGATGATTAATCCTTTTGAGACAATATTTAATAATTTAAATGAATTAGAGGATTCTATAGTAGGAGCGACACGCGTACATGATTTTATATTAGAGAATAACGATACAAAGGTGTTTGATGGTGAAATAATGCCTGATAGTATCAATGGAGATATTGAATTTAAAGATGTTAAATTTGCATATGTTAAAGATAATTATGTATTAAATGGTGTAAATTTAAAGGTAAATAGTGGTGAGTCTATTGGTATTGTAGGTCATACTGGTTCTGGTAAGTCATCACTTATGAATTTATTGTTAAGATATAATGATTATAATAGTGGTAGTATATTAATTGATGGTGAAGAAATTAATAAATATAATAAGATGTCATATAGACATCATATGGGTATTGTATTACAATCACCTGCCTTATTTAAGGGTACGTTAAAATCTAATATTACTATGGAAAGAGATTATAGTGATAATGAGGTTATTGATGCACTTAAGAGTGTTGGTGGAGAGTATTTAATTAATAAATCACCTGATGGTATAAATATGCCAATATCTTTTAGAGGAGAAAATTTATCACTTGGTGAGAAGCAGTTAATATCTTTTGCAAGAATATTGTTAAGAAATCCTAAGATATTAGTTTTGGATGAAGCAACAGCTAATATTGATTCTGAAACAGAAACAGCAATAAAGAAAGCAACGTTCGTAGTAAGTAAAAATAGAACAACATTTATTATTGCTCATAGATTATCTACTATAAAAGAGTGTGATAAGATTGTTGTTTTAGATCATGGTAATATTGTTGGTATAGGCAAACATGACGATTTATATATTAATTGTGATGTTTATAAGAATATGTATGATAGTCAATATAAAGGATTAAAGTAGTATTTTAAGGTACTTAAAACAGTTAGATGTTTTGAGTACTTTTTTCTATATGTAATTTACAATAAATAAATGATTATGATATAATCATAGATAGTTAGAATCTACTAATGGAGGAAAAGATAATATGTTTAAGGTATTTACTGATTCAACATCAGATGTTGAAAAGAAATTTAGAGATGAGTTGGGTTTAGGCTATCTAAAGATGGTTTTTACTATTGATGGTAAGGATTATGATGCAGATTTAGAGTGGCCTGAAATATCATATAAGGACTATTATGATAAAATGAGAAAGGGTTCTCGTGCTATTACAGGTCAAATTAAGAATAGTGAAGTAATAGAAAAAGTTGGTAAAGCTTTTGAGGAAGGATATGATGTATTATATATTGCATGTTCTTCTAAATTATCAGGATCTGTTAATTCTGCAAAGATTTGTGCAGAAGAATTATTACAAAAGTATCCTGAAAGAAAGCTTATTAGCTATGATTCATTAAGAAGTAACTACGCTGAAGGTTTAATGGCTATTACTGCTCAAAAGATGGCCAATGAAGGTAGAACATTAGAAGAGGTAGTTGAATATTTAGATAAGAATAAATTAAAATTCCAAACATTCGCTACTGTTGAATCATTAGAGTGGTTAAGAAAGAGTGGACGTGTTAAAGCTACTGCAGCTTTCTTTGGTAATTTATTTGGAGTTAAGCCTATTATCGTAGGCGATAAGAATGGTAACAATTATGCATTTAAGAAGGTAAAAGGTAGAAAATCTTCATTAGATGAATTAATTGAATTAATTTGTACTAGAATTGAAAATGCTAATGAAACAACATTGTTTATTGAGCATGCAGATTGTGAAAAGGATGCACAATATATTGCAAAGGCAGTTCAAGAAAGAGTTAGTCCAAAGGAAATTAATATTTCACCATTAGGACCAATCATTGGTGCTACTGTTGGTCCTGGAACAATTACAGTTAACTTCTTTGGAGAGGAAGTAACTATTGCTGGTGAAGAGAAGTAATCATGGGGAAGATGATAAATGGAAATGACCTTTTCCAAATGGTTAGATTTGGAGCTTTATCTCTAATAAGTGATATTGATAAGGTTAATTCTTTAAATGTATTCCCTGTACCTGATGGTGATACGGGAACAAATATGCGAATGACTATTGAAGGTGGAATCAAAGAGGTAGAAGCTAATGTTGATTCATCAATAGGCGTTTTAGCAAAAAGACTTGCCAGAGGTATGGTACTTAGTGCACGTGGTAATTCAGGTGTAATATTATCTCAGTTCTTTAAAGGTATATCAAATGGTCTTAAGGATATGGATAAGGCAAGTGTTTTTGATTTTGCTAACGCATTAATATCTGGAAGTAAAAGAAGCTATAGCATAGTAACTAATCCTACTGAAGGTACTATGCTTACTGTAATGCGTGAAGCAGGAGATAATGCCATAAAAGAATTTAAAGAGGATATGGAATTGTCTGAATATTTAGAAATATATTTAAAATATGCTAATATTTCACTTGATAATACACCTAATCTATTACCTGTTTTAAAAAAGGCAGGAGTAATTGATTCTGGTGGATATGGTCTTGTTATGATAATTAAGGGCATGTTAATGTGCGCTAATGGCGAAGATATTTCTGAACTTGAAAACAAGGTTAAGGTTGAAAACTTTAACGAGAATAGCAAATTGACATATGGGTATTGTTTTGATTTTACTCTACAATTACAATCATCTAAAATCAATATTCCTACTTTTGATTCAAAAAGAATATTAGATGTAATAAGCTCAAATGGTAATAACGCGGATGTATCTGAAGAAGGGACAAAAATCAAGGGTTCTGTTATTACATTTGATCCAGGAATGTTGGTTACTGAATTACGTAAATATGGTGAATTTATTGATATTAAGATAGATAATCTTGATTACAAAAAAGAAGATGTTGAGGCTACACCAGTTGAAGAAGAAAAGGCAGAAAGAAAGAAGTATGCAACAATAGCTATAGCTAATGGTGTAGGTTTAGTTAAAGCATTTAAAGAAATGGGAACTGATGAGGTTGTTTCAGGTGGTCAAACTATGAATACCTCAACACAAGATTTTATTAAGGCATTTGATAAAGTAAATGCAGATAATATTATTGTATTCCCTAATAATGGTAATATTTTGATGGCAGCCAACCAAGCAAAGGAAATGTATACAAAATCAAATGTATATGTTATGCCAACTAAAACTATAGCACAAGGATACAGCGCCCAATCTATGATTAATTATGAAAGTGATAATATAGATGAGATATTACAAGAAATAAGTGAAACTATTAATAATGTTTCAACACTTGAAGTAACATATAGTGTTAGAGATTGTGTTATTAATGATATTCAAATTTCTAAAGGTGATTATATCTGTATGTATAATAATGACCTTGTTTCATCAGATAAGGATAGAATTAGCGCAATAAAAAAAGCCTTTAGGTTAATACCTGATTTTGATTCAAAAGAAGTATTAACAGTACTAAAGGGTAGAGATGTTCCTCAACAGGAATGTGATGAATTAAAAAATATTGCAGAAGCATTTAATTCATATATGGAAGTATATGTAGTTGATGGTATGCAAGATATTTATTCATATATAATTGGTATTGAATAATATTTATTAAAATAATGACCTGCGGGTCATTTTTTTCTTTTACAATTAAAGATTAAGCTATTTTTATGTCGAAAATTATAAAAAAAATTAAACGTAAAGGTTTTAGATTTTTTTGGTTATTGACTTTGTTTTTATACAAATTATAATAAAAGAAAAAGCGCGTTGAAAGTTAATAGGAGGTAACAGACATGAAAAAGGCGTTATTTTCAGTGTCCTTTTTGTTGTTATTAGTGCTAACTTTAGTATCTTGTGGTTCTAATAATAGTCCTGCTGATACTACAACTACTGGTCCTACAGGAACTAGTACAAATAGTGGTACCCAGACTACAGGAAGCACAAATAAACAAGATGAAGGACATACTCACTCTTATGTTGATCATCAAGCAGTGGAAGCTACTTGGGACGAAGAAGGAAGTATTCATTATTTCACTTGTAGTGGCTGTGACAAGCTATTTGATGAGAACAAAACAGAAATTACTGCTCAACAAATTATAGTTTCTGCCAAGAAACTAAATTATGAATTTGATAATTTTGAATGGGCAGATGATAATTTAAGTGCGAAGGCTGTTTATAAGAATAAAACAAACAGTAATGACATCATAAAATTAGATGCTGCTGTTAGTAATACAAAAGAAGATCCAACATGTTCAGCAAATGGTATGGTAACATATGTTGCAGTACATGGTGGTAATCAGGCTACTAAAAGCTTACAATTAGCCAAGAGCCCACATGATTATGAGTTCAAAGGAATGCAGTGGTCAAATGATAACCAATCTGCAGTTGCATATTATGTATGTAAGGGTAATCCTTCTCACACTAAGATTGAACAAACTTCAATTCAAAGTTCAATTCAACAAGCATCATGCCTTGAAGCAGGTGTTAGAACTATAAAAGCATCATTTGATGATGATTACGAAGAAATAAAGATTCGTATTGAAGCAACAGGTCATGATTTTGATGATAGAGTTATAGACCCTACATGTACAGAAAAAGGTTATACAGAACATGTATGTAACACTTGCGATTATTCATATATTGATTCATATACTGATGCATTAGGCCATGATTGGAATCATGAACAAGATTGTACTCATGGTTCAGAATGTTCAAGATGTGATGCAACGCTTGACCCATTAAATCATAATTATGAATTAACTGAAACTAAAAATGCAACTTGTACAGAACCAAAAACTTATGTTTATGATTGCGAAAGATGTCAAGATCATAAAGAAGTAACAGAAGGTGTTGCAAAAGGACATGATATTGAAGGTGTTGCTGGTGTTGCAGTATTAGTTGATGGTGAAACTTGTAAATATGTTTTACAATATCAATGTAAGAATTGTACTGAAAAGGTTGATGGAGAATATATTTTTAAGCATGATTATAAAGCGTCAATTAAGGAAGAAGCAACTTGTCAACATGGTGGTGTAAAAACTTTAACATGTTCAAAATGTAATGGTGCTTACGATGTAGATACTGACACTGATCCTGATGCTCATGATTGGGAATTAGGTGAAGTATCTGGTGGTGTTAGAACTGACCATTGTCAAAACGATGGATGTACAGCAACTAGAGAAGTTAAAGTATTTACAGGTACTACAACTGATGCTATCCCTGCTTCTGAATTAGCAAATTCTAAAGTAGAAGTTAATGGAGCAAATTTAGCACTTGATAAATCACTAGTTAACGAATTAACTGGTAAGGATATAACATTATCAGTAAATGAAGCAAATAAATCAGATTTAAATTTAACAGATGACCAAAAACAACAAATTGGTGATAGTAAGGTTTATGATTTTGGAATGACTTCTGGTTCAGATAAGGTTGATTTCAATAATAATTATGTAACTATTACATTGCCATATACATTGTCTGCTAATGAAGATGTTGATAATATAGCAATTTGGTTCATTAATGATGAAGGTGAAGTAGAATCAATTGAAGCAACATATAATAATGGATTTGTTACATTTAAGACAAATCACTTCTCATTTTATACAATCACTAGATTAACTCCAGCTGAAAGATGTGCATTATATGGACATCAATATGATGAAAAGCATGTTGAAGGTAGCTGTACAGCTGATTCTTATGATTTATATATTTGTAAGAGATGTCACGATTCAAAAATTGAGAATTTAGTGGCTGCACCAGGCCATAATTATCAAATGGATGATGAAGAGTCTTGTGAAGCAACATGTACAACAAATGGAATTACTGTATATGTATGTACTGAATGTAATGATACTTATTCAAATACAACATTAGCAACAGGTCATAATCATCAAAAAGATAATGATCAACACGTTGATGCAACATGTACAGCAAATGGTAAAGATGTTTATGTATGTAGTAAATGTAACGATAGTTATGAAGTGGCAATTCCAATGATTGCTCATACGTATACAACTAAAACAACTTTAGCAACATGTGAAGCATTTGGATATGATGAACATGAATGTAGTATGTGTCATGATACATATAAAGATAATTATACAACTCCAGTAGCTCACACTATTGATTGGGTTTGGGCATCTGATTATTCAACTGCAACATTTAAGTTAGAATGTAGTTCAGTTGCAAGCCATAGTGTAGAACAAGCAGCAACAGTTAAGCAATTATCAATGACTGCAACTTGTCAACAAGATGGTGAAACAGTTTATGTAGCAACTGCGAAAGTTGGCGATTTAACTTATACTGATTCTAAGATAGTTAAAGTTGATAAATTAGAACATACTAAAAATGATACATGGTTAAGTGATGGAGATCACCATTGGCATGAATGTACAATGTGTCATGAAAAATTAGATGTTACTGATCATGATTGGAATGGCGATAATGTATGTGATACATGTGGAGCTAAGACATGTGATCATAAGCCTACAATTAGAAAATTCTTTAATATGGCAGATTATTATGATGATTGTTGTGGATTATTCATTGATTATTATACTTGTGAATGTGGTAAGGTTGTTCAAGCTGATCCATATTCAAGTGATTCTCCAATGGTTTCATTATGTCATATTGATGAAAGAAGTATGAAGGAAGAAGAACTTCCAGATGGTAGTATGTCTCAAATAATAGATTGTCCAGATTGTGGATTACATGTAGAAAGTATTTATAATCCAAATGATTATTCTGGTGAAATGGTAATTTTCTATAATGGTGAGAATTTGTTTAATATTTATGTTCCTGGAATGACAAGGGATAATGATATTGATCTTGAAGAACATGGTTGTTGTGGTGGACATATTAATTATTATGCAAGAACTACTGAAGATAAGACTCCATATAGTGTTACTAATTTAACAATTGATTGTCAAGGATATAATAGAACATCTCAAGGTACACAAACTGTAATTGATGGTGTACAACATATGATTTACGAATTTACATGTTCAGAGTGTGGATTAGTATGTATAAGAGATACGTATCAAATAAAGACTGCTTGTGTTGATGAAACTCATAGAATTATAAAGATTACAAAGGGTAACGAAGTAATCTTCTCATGTGATGAAGTACAGCAACAACAACATCACACATTGACTTATGAAATTTTAAATAAGAATAAAGAAGATTTACATTGTGGTAGTGGAACTACAATTGGTGCGATAGTAACATGTAGTGTATGTGGTATACATCGCCTACAAGGCATATATAGCCATATGGTTAATGGAAGCACAAATATTGAATATAAGAAAGAATTAGATTTAAGTCCATTTGGTATTGATGCGAAGATTTATTATGCTGAATGTGAAGTATGTCATGAAATATTAATAAATGAGTATAATTCATTTAAAGAAGTAATGAGTATGATGAGCACAATAACTAAACAAGAAACTGATTCTAAGGGTATTACTCATTACATTACTGAGGCAACAATTATTAATAGTCCTATTAAAGTTGTAATGGATAGTTATCAAGAACCAATTGATCAATGTAGATACATTCAGTATCGTTTGATAACAGTTTATAATGGTTCTACTGTATTATTACAATATACTAATTCTTATAATTCATCACATCATGATTATGAATCTACTTATGAATTTACAACTATAGTTCCTAATTGTGAAAATGGTATTAGAGTAACAAGAGTATGTAAAATTTGTGGAGATAAATATTATTACACAACAAATTCTCATACAACAGGAGATAGTAAAGAATTAGATTTAACAGAAGATGGTGTTCCTGTAATAGTTACTTATTCAGAATGTCTATGTGGTAAAGAAGGATACGTAGAAATAAGAGAAACTGAAGATAAAGAACATTATGTTGAGCGACAATATAAGGAATCTTCGTATAGAGATTCTAAGGGAATAGTACATACAGTTAATACTACAACATATCTAACACTTAATGTAACAATTACTAGAGATAGATATGAAACTGCTGGTTCAAAATTATGTTCAAAGATTCAATATACTAAATATACTATCAAGAAGAATAATAAGATTATTTTCAATAAGACTGTAAGTAGTGAATATACTGATCATGATTATGAAATATCTTATAAATTCTTAACAGAAGACCATGATTGTACAAAAGGCGTTATAGTAACAAGAACATGTACAGTATGTGGTGATAGTCATGAAGAAGAAATGTATGGACATCATACAGAGTTAGTTGAACGTATTGATTTATCTGAATATTCTAAGTGTGGTGGATATATTGAAGTATATGAATGTCCATGTGGAAAAGAGCACCATATAAATACTAGATATAATTGTGAATTTGGTCATGAAACATGTGAAATGACAGCTACTGATTATATTGATGATTTATATCATGAAGCGTATTATCAGACTTGTGGTGTTGATGGATGTGGATTTGTAATTAGAAGAGAAGTATATTTTAAACAATCTGATACATGTAAGAAGATTGGTGTTGAAAATATAAAGATAGGTTATGACAAAACAACTGGCAAATTCATAAAAGAAATAGAAGATGAAAATGGATATCAGTATCTTCATGATTTTAATGATACTACAAAAGAAACTAGAGAAGGTGAATATAGAGTTATAACAGCTACTAGAACATGCAAGCATTGTGGTTATCAAGAGGAAACTATTGAATATTATGATTCTAAATCATTAGTTAGAAGAATAGAAGAAAGATATAATCCAGAGAATAAAGAAAGAACTAGAGAAGAAGCTATTTATAAATATTTCCCTGCAATCGATGAATATAGAGTAGTTGAAAGAATTTATAATAATAATAGTAGAACAACATATGATTATGATTTCAGTAATTGTAAAGTCATTGAAACATATTATAGTGATGGTCAAGAAAAACCACATGAATATTATAATCACAATTATGTAAGGAGTAATGTTTCATGTACTCAACCAGGTGGTGGAATTTGTAGAAATTGTGGCCAACCAGAAGATAAAGTAACTGAAGCATTAGGACATGATTGGGTATTTAGTGAAGAAGATCAGCATTATCATTGTTCAAGATGTGGTTTAGAGAGTGATACAAACACTGATGGTGATATCGTCTTAGAACAAATTTATGGTTATTATGATTCATTTATAGTTGGTTATTATGATAGAAATAATCATGGTTTCAATTGCTATATTGAATTAGATTACCCAGATACAGATAATGATAAAATTATTGACGAAAAAGAAATTACTATTTCATTAAATAAATACGGTGCTAGAACAATTTCTATTAGCCTTTCTGAATTATATGAATATATTGAAAATAATAATATCAATTTCCCAGATGGAACAAAGATTAATATGGTATTTGTATCTGAGGCACAAAATGATTATAGAATTTCATATAATTAATATAAAATTTCATTTTTGGACATTAGGCTTTTGCCTAGTGTCCTTTTTAAATAAAAAATGCACATTTATAAAAGACAAAATGTGAAGTGTTATATAAATACAATAGTATTTTTATTGTAAAAGGGTTAGACAATAAAGTCTAACCCTTTTTGAATGTGTTCTTTAATTGTTTCTATACTATTATCATTTTCGTTTTCAAAAATGATATTAGTACTATCATTATTTTCTAATATAATATTTTCTATTTTATAGAATGTATTTAATGATTCTAATGGTGTGTCTTTACCACCTAAATACATATATATTTTTTTATTTTTGATTTTATTGATATCATCAATTATTAAATCATTTGTAATGTCAAATGCTGGTGAAATAATAATCCCTTTTTTAAAGGTATCATATTTGGCTAATAACGGTATTACAGATATGGCACCTATATTTATTCCCATTACACCTATATCGTCGTTAAAACGATATTTTTGACTTAATAATGGGATTAAATCATTAACGATATAATCGTAATAGATAGAAGAATAGCTAATGTCTACTTTTTCATCATTTCCTGAATAATATGGGTCAAGTTCTGATATATTCCATTCTGGTATTCTTGGTGAGAATAAGCCTATAGTGATAAATTCGTTATCACAATTATCTAAAATATTTTTCATGTCTATTATTTTATTATCTTCAGTTAAAAAGGAAAAGAACAATCCACCTTCGAACACTAATAATAATGGATATTTTTTATTATTATGATAATAATCGTTTGGCAAGTGTACAGCTAGCTTCAAAACCCTTTTAATTTTTGAAGCAGTTATTTTAAACCCTTCAACCATTTTCCATCACCATTTTTATTATATAATAATAAGTTATCTATTTGAATAAAATTAATATTTTTAGCACTTACATATTGACAGTGCTAAAAAATAAGACTATAATCCTTATTGTAATGTAACGGAGGGATAAAAATGAAAGAAACTAAGAAGTTTAAGACAGAAACAAAGCGTCTTTTAGATATGATGATTAACTCTATATATACACATAAAGAAATATTCTTAAGAGAGTTAATTTCAAACGCAAGCGACGCTATCGATAAAAGACATTATTTATCATTAACAAATACTAATATTCCAACTGCGGAATACCAAATATTAGTAGAAGCTGATAAGGAAAATAGAACAATTACTATCACTGATAATGGTGTTGGTATGACAGCTGATGAATTAAAGGATCATTTAGGAACTATTGCTAAATCAGGTAGTAAGGAATTCTTAGAGGCAGTAGAAAAAGAAAATACTCCAGATGTTGATATTATTGGTCAGTTTGGTGTTGGTTTTTATTCTGCGTTTATGGTAGCGAATAAAGTAACAGTGTTAACTAAGAGCGTTAATGAAAATGTTGCTCACCTATTTGAATCTGAAGGATTAGAATCATATACTATTGAGGATGCTGAAAAGGATGATTTTGGTACTAAGATTACTTTATATTTAAGAGAAAATACTGAAGATGAGGATTATAGTAAGTATTTAGAAGAATATGAATTAAGAGATTTAATTAAGAAATATTCTGATTATGTAAGATATCCTATTAAGACATGGGTTACTAAATATGATCCAAAGGACGATGATGATAAGGATTCAGAGCCTAAGACACATTTAGAACTTGAAACAGTTAATTCTATGTTACCAATATGGAAAAAGAATAAGAGTGAAGTAACTGATGAGGAATTAAATAATTTCTATAAGAATAAATTTATGGATTACCAAGATCCACTTACTTCAATATTTGTTAATGTTGAGGGTATGTTAACATATAATGCATTATTATTTATTCCTAAAAAGCCATTATTTGATTTTTATCAGGATAAGAATGAAAAGGGATTACAATTATATACAAAGGGTGTATTTATTTTAGATAAATGTAAAGATTTAATACCTGATTATTTAAGATTTGTAAAAGGATTAGTAGATAGTGCTGACCTACCTTTAAATATTTCTCGTGAAATGTTACAAGAGGATAAAGCTATTAAGAAAATCGCAGCTAATGTAGAAAAGAAGATATTGGCTGAATTATCAAGAATTTTAAAGAATGATAGAGAAAAATATGAATCATTCTTTAAGGATTATGGTGTTAATTTAAAGTTTGGTTTATATGATAATTATGGTGAAAAGAAAGAACAATTAAAGGATTTAATTATTCTAAAGAGCTATAATGAAGATAAACTTGTTACATTTAAAGAATATTTAGAAAAGATGCCTGAAGGTCAAAAGAATATTTATTATGCAATAGGTGATTCTAAAGAGGTTGTTGATAGACTTCCTCAAATGGAATTAGTTAAGAGCAAGGGCTATGATGTATTAATCTTATCTGATGACGTCGATGAATTCATGATTCAAGTATTAAAGGATTATGAAGGAAAGGAATTTAAGTCAATTAATAAAGACGACCTTGAATTAATTGATGAGGCTGAATCAAAGAAGATTGATGAATTAAAGGAAGAAAAGAAGGAATTCTTAAATGCAGTTAAAGAAGCTATTCCTGGTGTAAATGATGTTGTATTATCAAAAAGATTAGTAGACGCACCATGTTGTGTATCAACTACTGGTTCAATTTCATTTGAAATGGAACGTGTATTAAAACAACAAAATCGTGATGTTAAAGCAGAAAGAGTATTTGAGCTTAATCCAAATCATGAAATGTTTACAAAACTTGAAGGATTATATAATGTTGATAAAGATGAATTTAACAAGATAACTAATATCTTATACGCAGATGCATTACTTCAAGAAGGAATATTACCAGATAATCCAAAAGAATTCTCTGATTATATAACTAAATTAATACTAAAGTAATAATATAATTAACGTATTTCCTAGTTGGAAGTACGTTTTATTTTGTTTAAAATTGCTTTTTTAATGGTTTTAAACTAAAATATAAATAGTAGGAAGCGATATTATGTTAGAGTGGCATTTTTACGATGAAATGAATCAAACAACACAGGTTTTAATTGCGCTGGCTATAATTTTACTAGCTGGCTTTTTATTAACGCGTATAACAAAATTATTGCGTCTTCCTAATGTTAGTGGATATATTATTGCTGGTATAATAATTGGTCCATCATTATTGAATTTAATACCAGGAAGAATTATAACCAATATGTCATTTGTTAGTGATATAGCGTTAGCATTTATAGCATTTGGTGTAGGTAAGTTTTTTAAAAAAGAAGTGTTGAAAAAGGCTGGAATAAAAGTAATTATTATTACTTTATTTGAATCTTTATTAGCTATGGGTGCTATTACTTTAGTGATGGTATTTATATTTAAATTAGATTGGAAGTTTTCTATGTTAATAGGTGCGATAGCGTCAGCTACAGCTCCGGCATCTACTATGATGACTATTAAACAATATAAAGCAGAGGGTAATTTTGTTGAGATATTATTACAAGTTGTTGCACTTGATGATATTGTTTGTCTATTAGTCTTCTCTATTGTTTCATCAGTCGTTGGTTCAACTGGAAGTGTAACAGCAATAGATGTAATTAAACCTATTTTATATAATATTTCTATGATTGTTATAGGGATAGCTATGGCTTTATTATTAAGAGTTGTATTAATTAAAAGAAGTAAGAATAATAGATTAATTATTGTTATTATGGCATTATTAGGGTTGTGTGGTATTTGTGCATGGTTTAATGTATCACCATTATTATCTTGTATGATATTTGCAACAATCTATGTTAATATTACAGATGATACATATTTATTCCACCAAATAGATAATTTTACGCCGCCAATTATGTTATTATTTTTTGTTTTATCAGGAATGAACTTGGATTTAAAAACATTAAAAACTGCTGGTGTAATAGGTGTTACATATTTTATTGTTAGAATAATTGCTAAATATTTAGGAGCATATTTAGGATCAGTTGTTACTAAAGAGCCTAAAAATGTAAAATATAATTTAGGTTTGGCGTTAATACCTCAGGCTGGTGTTGCAATTGGTTTGTCAGTTTTAGGCGCGAGAATGTTGCCTAGCGATATGGGTACTATGCTATCAACAATAATTCTTTCTTCATCAGTACTATACGAATTTGTAGGACCTGCATCTGCTAAGTTATCTTTATTCTTGTCAGGCTCTATAAAGAAAAAGGAGAAGGTCGAGATTACAGATGATACATTGCTTGAACCATCAACTGTTGAAGAAAGCCAAAAGGTGTTAGATAGTGGGGATAAAGTTGTTGACAATTAATATCTTGGTATTAAAATAGATTAGGTGGTTTTATGAAAAAAATAGTTAAGTCTATTCCTCTTTTATTAATGCTTGGCATTATATTAGCTTTATCATCTTGTTTTTGGAGTAGGGTAAATGATGATAATATTGAATTAGAGGAAAAACAGGTTGAATTTGAAAATATATCTAGTGAATATAATGTTAAAAGTTCTAAAGTAAATTTGTATTTTTATAAAGATGGTAATGTTCCTCTTATTAATATAGAAACCTTTTATTCTATGTTAAATGGATATTATGATATATCTAAAAAAGAAGTTAGTATTAATCCTAATTTTAATAGATTATACATTGTAGATAAAAGTCAATCATTGATTAGAACTATATTTGACTGGAGATATAATACTATAACATTGAAAAATGAATTATCTCCATATGGCATTTGTTCAGGTGGTACAAGAGATTATACTTCATATTATGATTTGAAACTTGTAAAGCCCATTATGAGTATTGAAATTGAATATTATTTAGGAGATTACAATATTGATATTTTGTACAATAACGGGAATGTATTAATTCCTTTAAATGTACTTAATTTTATTGGATCCGGATATTATAATGCTATTTATAATGGTAATAAGATATATGGATTTTATTATGGTGATGATCTAAGTGATGTATACGATAATAAATTAGTAGGTGTTCCTGATGATATTATAGATGAATCTAATAATGAATTGTTTTTCTTATTAAATGAGAAATATGGATTAAAGGATTATAATAATGTATCAGATTATAAAAGCTATATATCAAAAGAAGTTGTTGAGAATTTAAATTCAAAAGATGCTGAAGTTAGAAATGATGCATTAGTAACAATTGTTAATAAGATATTAGATGATCCACATTCTAGAATGATTAATTCATCTATGTATTCAAGCAATAAAGATGATTTAAGTACAATCAAGTATCTTGATTCTGAGTCTAGAACTGTTAAAGTTGGAACTGTTATAAATAAATTAAGAAACCAAAATAAAGAATCAGAAAAAGGGAATAATCCTATTTATTATAAAGAAGACACTTTATTTTTGACTTTATCAGATTTTTCATTAGGCATAAAAGAAGAAGTATATGAAACAGATGGAGTATATAAAGAAGATGCTTATCTAAAGGATACACCTGCTTTATTCTACAAAGCCTTAAATGATGCTAAAAATAATCATAGCGAGGTTAAAAATGTTGTTATAGATGTTAGTTTTAATGGCGGCGGTTATGTTGCTGCAATGTTTAGGGCTTTGACTTTTTTATCAGAAAGAAATATTTATTTTTGTTATAGTATAAATAAAGATTATACTGAAATATATAATATATTAGGTGATACTGATATGGATGGTAATTATGATGGCGATGCATTTGATTATAATTATTACATATTAGAATCAGAAGGTACTTTCAGTGCAGCTAATGCATTTGTATGTTTTGCAAAATATTCAAATGTTGCTAAAACTATAGGTAAAAAATCAAGTGGTGGAATGTGTGCTGTAATGCCTTATATGCTAACTGATGGAACATATTTTACTCTAAGTGATTCTACACAACAAAATGCAATTAGAATATCTCATGATAAATATTATATTTATGAAATTGAAAGTGGAGCACCTGTAGATATTCAACTTGAATATGATGATTTTTATGATTTAGATAAGATATTAGAACTAATACATAATAATTAAAAAAAGAGATTAATTGGCTTTAATCTCTAAGTAATCTTGACCCAGATCAATTAATGATTCTGGGTTAATTTTATTTTTATATAAATCATCTTTAATTGTTTTGTATTTATTGATATCACAGTATCCTGTTATTATTACTTCATCAGTAAATGATGTATCAGTTATTGTGATATATGACATTGTTAAAATTGTATTATATCCTGCATAGGATAATGTAATTTTAAATTTATTTACATATGATATATCATAAATTGTAGCAAGTTTTAAGGCTTCAGCTACTGATTCAGAGTAGGCCCTTACTAGGCCACCTGCTCCTAATAGGATACCGCCAAAATATCTTGTTGTTATTGCTAAAATATTTGTCATATTTTTCTTTTTTAAAACATCTAGCATCGGTGCACCTGCTGTTTTTTGTGGTTCACCATCATCTGATGCTTTTTGAATATCTTGGTTATCACCAATTATATATGCATAACAGTTATGGGTAGCGTCGTAATATTTTTTTCTTACTTGAGATAAAATATTGTCAACTTCATCTACAGTATTTACTCTATATAAATGAGTGATGAATTCACTTTTGTTTATTATGATTGTGTTTTCATATGTATCGTTAATTCTTAGCATTTTATTCACCAATAGGATTATATTATATTTTTCTAAAAAAATTAAGTTGTTTTGGAAAAATAGAT
The DNA here is from genome assembly GCA_017542485.1 of Acholeplasmatales bacterium. Lineage (GTDB taxonomy): Bacteria > Bacillota_I > Bacilli_A > Acholeplasmatales > Anaeroplasmataceae > Anaeroplasma. The sequence goes on along the minus strand of JAFXXC010000079.1, from coordinate 30,150 downwards.
TGATTATATGATATAATGAATTCGGATATTAATTTAAGATTTGGGTGTTATTATGAAAGAAAAATTAATGTGCTATATAGATTCATATGAAATCATTACTGTTTTAGCTGATAAAAGTATTTCTGTGGCTAATAAATCATTTTATTTATTAGATGGAGATATTAAAATTAGACTTGAAATATTAGATCATTATGATGAATATGAATTTCATAAATATATATTAAAATTCATTCCTATGATAGAACTTTGTAAGGATTATTATATTATCGATGATATGGGTAATAAGGGACTACTTAGAAGTGGTAGTATTATTAGAACAGAGGAATTTGATGAGAATTTTAGATATGATGGTCCTCTAGGTTTTGAATATAGCAAAGAGTGTACTATATTTAGAGTATGGTCACCTGTTGCCAAAGAAATAAGAGTAGAATTAATTAATGAAAAAGTATTTTTGCCAATGACTTATACTGATAGAGGAGTATGGGAATTAAGAGTAAATAAGGATATAGAAGGTTATGGTTATTTATTCCATGTAAGAGTATTTGATTATTTTGAAGTGTCATTAGATCCATATGGAATTGCATCAAGTGCAAATCATAAATATAACTATGTAATAGATAAAAATAAGTTATATAAGATGAAAAATAAGAAACCTACATTCTTAGGTAGCTATACTGAAGCAATAATTTATGAGGCTAATATTAATGATTTTACATGTGATTTAAAGGATGATAACAAGGGATTATATTTAGGTATGTTAGAGAATAATCCGACTAAAAAGGGTCCTACAGGAATTGAATATATTAAATCACTTGGTATTACTCATTTACAACTATTACCTACATTTGATTTTGGTGGAGTAGATGATATAAAGAAAACATCAAAATATAATTGGGGATATAACCCTGTGCAATATTTTGTTCCATCTGGATGGTATTCAAAACATCCTAATGATCCATATTCAAGAATTAATGAATTAAAAGAATTAATTGATTGTATTAATGGTGAAGGAATAAGAGTAAATATGGATGTTGTATTTAATCATGTTTACGATGTTAACGAATGCGAAAAAATAGTTCCTGGTTATTTCTTTAGAATAGAATTAAATGGTAGATTGTCGAATGCTTCAGGATGCGGTAATGTTATCGCTACTGAAAGATATATGTCATCAAGATTTGTTAAGGATGTATTAAAATATTATGCAAAAGAATTTAATGTTTCTGGATTTAGATTTGATTTGATGGGATTATTAGATATTGATACATTAAATGAACTTAACAAGGAATTAAGAGCAATTGATAATACAATTATGCTTTATGGTGAAGGATGGAATATGATGAATCCTTTACCAGATGAGAAAAGACCTCATATGTTTAATCATGCTAAATTGCCAAACTATGCATTTTTTAATGATAGATTTAGAGATTTTATAAGAGGTTCACAATGGAATAAATGTGCAGGTTATTCATTTGATAATAATAGAAGCATATTTGATTTGAATCATTTGATGACAGGATCATGTCAGGATTATTTTAAGTTTAATGAACCAAGTCAATCTATAAATTATGTAGAATGTCATGATAATTATACATTTTATGATTATGGTAAGTATGAATTGAATTGTGAGGATAAGGTTATTTTTGACGCAGCGAGAATTGCGATGTCATTAACTATATTGTCTCAGGGTATACCATTTATTCATGCTGGTCAGGAGTTCTTTAGAACTAAACAAGGTGATGAGAATTCTTATAAGTCAAAACCATCTATTAATAAGATTGATTATAGAAGAAGAGATAGATATATTAATAATGTAAATACATTAAGGGATTTAATTAGTTTAAGAAAAGAATATAGAGAATTTAGATTAAATACAAGACATAAGGTTAATAGTCAAGCACATGTGCTTGAAGGAATGCTAAGACCTCAAGCAACATGTCTTTTACTTGAAGGAACTAATTATCAGTTATTTGTTGTTGTGAAAAATGATTATGAAAATGATCATATTGAACTTGAAGATACAACAATGATTTTTGATGGTTTTAAAAGGTGTAATCTTAAAAGACTTAATTTTCATCTAACTAAGCCTGGTGTATATGTATTAAGGAAGGAAAAGAAAAATGCTAATAATTGGAAAGATATCTGGTATTAATACAAATGATGGAATGATTAATGTATTAGTAAATGATGGAAAGGGAGCAATTTACAATTTAAAAACAGATCAAGAAACTGGTAAGAAGTTTTCAATTAGTGATGTATATGAATTTGATGTTGAAGTTAAAGAAGGCGAAAGAACACAATATTTTATTTTAAGTTATAAGAGTATTATGGACTTTAGCTTTGAAGAAAAAAATCAGTCTTTAAGAGATTTTTATGTATCAGCTCCATATTCAGTAAAAGAATTGGAGAGCATTATAGAAAAATATACAAATTCTATTAATAATAAAATTATAAAAAGCATTACAACAAAGTTATTGAAAGAAAATCATGATGATTACTTTTTATATCCAGCTGCCACTAAGATGCATCATGCATATATTGGTGGTTTAGCATATCACTGTGTAAGTATGTTAAAATTGGCTGACGGAGTTATATTAGCTTATCCTTATTTGAACAAGGATTATATATATGCAGGTATTATGTTGCATGATATTGGCAAAATAAAGGAATTAAGTGGAATTGTAGCTCCTGAATATTCTACAGAAGGTCAATTGATTGGCCATTTAGTATTGGGAGCTATGGAAATAAAAATGGCGGCCAAAGAATTAGGATATGATGATACAGAAGAAGCAATGTTATTAGAACATATGCTTATATCACATCATGGAATGCCTCAATATGGTAGTGCAAAAAAACCATTAACTGCAGAGGCATTAGTACTATGGTATGTTGACTCTATTGACTCAAAACTAAGAACACTAGAGGGTGAACTTGAAAAATGCGAAAGTGGATCATTTACTCAACCAATTGGTGTATTAGATAAAATGAAAATGTATAAGGCATAGGAGGGAAAAGAAAAGTGAAGTGTGTTAATTGTAACAACAGTACGTTTATTGAAATTCAAAACAACAGTAGTGATTTAACATTAAAGGCTTGTACAAAGTGTGGACATGTTGAATATTTTTATCGTATGGATAAGGTAAAATTACTTGTTGAAATGGATTCATTAGTTAAACAATCTGATGCGTTAGAAATTATTGCATCAAATAGTAATCATACTATTGAGGCACAAAAGGAAGCTGAAGAGAAGATTGATGCTATTGAAAAGAAGATGCTAAAAATCCAAAAGAAATTAAATTCAATGAAATAAGAATGATACTTTTGTATGATACCTCCAAGATTACTTTGGAGGTATTTTTTAGTATTTGTTATATTTACTATATTTTAAAAATAATGTATCATAGATTAAAGGTGATTAATAATATGAACAAAAGAATTACACTAATGATACTTAATATAATAGGGTTATTACTTTCTGTTTTTATTTTGGCTTTGTTGATTAGAAGATGTTATTATCACGATTTCATTGACGAGGCATATGAATGGAAATATTTTTTAGTAATGTTTTTTCCTGTATTTTTAGTAATTTCATTTATAATTGGTGGTTTATGGTTATTAATTTATATGCTAAATAATAAAAAATCAAATATGAAGAATTCTCAATTTAACATTAAGGGATTCTATTGGTTTGCGTTTGCCATATTTTTATCATTACCAATTGTTGCGTATTTGGTTTGTATGGTATTTTACTTTAATTATTGTTCATATTTAGGCAATTTGAATTGGGAAAACTATAACATGATTGAGAAAAAAGTATTCGCAATTCATGAATTTATTATTATGTTATTATATGGTATCATTCTTATTTGTTCTTTAAAGTGGATATATTGTCATGATAATAATGATTCCGATAAGAAGATTCAGGCGTAAATAATGTATTTTATGATTATGTAGACACTAGTATTTTTTACTAGTGTTTTATTTTCTTGTGTTTTTAAAGTCTTTAAAGTATAATTGTGTAGAAATTGGAGTGATAATTATGATGTATAAGGAAATTTTAGTTAGATTTGGTGATTTGACTTTAAAAGGTAAAAATCAAAATTTCTTTTTAAAATCTTTATTTAAACTAATGAAGTTAAAAATGGAAGGATTAAATGTTGATGTAGAAAATCAACATGATAGAATTTTTATTCATTTAAATGATGAGAATCCAGAAGAGGTTATTAAAAGACTATTTTTAGTTTCTGGTGTTTCTTCATATTCACTCGTTGTAAAATGTTCAACAGATTTACAAGATATAAAGGAAACCTCTTTAAAATTGATGGAAGAAAAGGTTAAATCTGAGACTACATTTAAAGTAAATGTTAAAAGATCCAATAAAGATTATCCTATGAAATCTCCTGAGGTAACAAAAGCTGTATCAGGATTTGTATTGTCTCATCATAAATTATTAAAAGTTGATGTACATAATCCTAGTGTTGAATTGGATATTGAGATTAGACGTGATGGTGCTTATTTATATAATACTCATGATAGATTGTTGGGTGGTTACCCTGTTGGCGTTGCTGGTAAGGGCTTGTTAATGCTATCTGGTGGTATCGATTCACCTGTTGCTGGTTTTATGGCAATGAAGCAAGGAGTAGAAATTGAATGTATCCATTTTGAATCAACTCCACTTACATCAATTGAATCAGCACAGAAGGTAGTTGATTTGGTTAAAAAATTAGCCAAATACGCTCCTAATAACAAAATTAATTTACATATGGTTCCTTTTAAAGAAATTCATGTTAAATTACTTGAGAATATACCAGAATCTTATAATATAACTATTATGAGAAGAATGATGTATAGAATAGCAACTTTACTTGCTATAAAGAAGGGATGTTTAGCAATTATTAATGGTGAATCTGTTGGTCAAGTTGCTAGTCAAACTTTAGGTTCAATGTACACAATTAATAGTGTTACATCATTCCCAATTTTAAGACCTTTATGTACATATGATAAGCAAGATATTATCAAAATATCTAGAGATATAGATTGTTATGATTTATCAATAAAACCATTTGAAGATTGTTGTACTGTGTATGTTCCTAAGGCACCTGCGACAGCGCCTAAGCTTGAAAAGGCACAATTGTTTGAACAAATGTTTGATTTTGAGACAATGGTAGCTTGGGCAGTAGAGAATACTAATAGTATTATTATTGATAAAGATAGCGATTTGAATTTACCTGATTTAGGATTAGAAGTAAGAGAAGTTTTACAAGAATTAAAGAAGAATAATCAATAAATAATGAAAATCCAAGAGGTGATAATCTCTTGGATTTTTAAATGTATTAATGATATTATTATGATTTATATTATAGATAATATAAGAATTATATAACGAATAATTGTTATTATAATATTTATAAAATAAACAAAAATTTGATATTTTGTACAGCTTTTATACAAAAATGACTAATTTCTATAACGAAAACGTTTACAATTATGTATTTTGGTGTTGACTTATGAAATTTTAGAATTATAATTTAAGTATCTATTTTGGGCTGGCTCCTTAATAGATATTTTTTTAAAGATAGTTTAATACATTTAAACTTGAGTATAATTATGAAGGGACATTATGTATTTCATAATTATGTCCTTTCGATTGAGAGGACATTTAGTCCTCTTTCTTTTTAAATTAAATACACTGATGACTTAGGAATAGTATTTATTATGAATGCTTATAGAGAATCTCGGATGGTGGAAGCGAGATAGAATAGTAATAAAGAACGCGTCTAATAGGTGGATTTTATGAGGTGACTAGTATTATATACTAGTAATTAGAGTGGTACCGCGCGAGTAATTGCGTCTCTTTCGTTGAAAGAGGCGCTTTTTTGTTATATAATATGTTAGAATGGAGGATTTTAGTATGACAAAAGGTATTAAAAAAGTAGTATTAGCTTATTCAGGAGGTTTGGATACTTCAATTATCATTCCATGGTTAAAGGAAAATTATGATAATTGTGAGGTTATCGCAGTTAGTGGTAATGTTGGTCAAGCTGACGAATTAGAAGGATTAGAGGAGAAGGCACTTAAGACTGGTGCATCTAAATTATATGTTGAGGACTTAAATAAGGAATTTGTAGAAGATTTTATTTTCCCTACTGTTAAGGCAGGAGCAAAATATGAGAAGTATTTATTGGGTACATCTTTTGCAAGACCTATTATCGCAAAAAGAATTGCAGAGATTGCTTTAAAGGAAGGCGCAGATGCAATTTGTCATGGTTGTACAGGTAAGGGTAATGACCAAGTTAGATTTGAATTAACTATTAAGGCATTCGCTCCTAACATGAAGATTATCGCTCCTTGGAGAGAGTGGAGTATTAAGTCAAGAGATGAAGAAATTGATTATGCTGAGGCACATAATATTCCTCTACGTATTTCAAGAGAAACTAATTATTCAAAGGATAAGAACTTATGGCATTTATCTCATGAAGGATTAGACTTAGAGGATCCTGCAAATGAACCACAATATAATAAGAAAGGCTTCTTGGAGTTAGGTGTATCTCCAGAACAAGCGCCTGATAAGCCTGAATATGTAACTATTCATTTTGAAAAGGGTATTCCAACTCAAGTTAACGGCAAGAAGATGAACGCTGTTGATTTAGTATGGGAATTAAATAAGATTGGTGGAAGAAATGGTGTTGGTATTTTAGACATCGTTGAAAATAGATTAGTTGGTATGAAGAGCCGTGGTGTTTATGAAACTCCAGGTGGAACTATTTTATATGAGGCTCATGAATTACTTGAATCTATTACACTAGATAAGGAAACTAGTCATTATAAGAAGCAAGTAGCTGATAAGTTTGCTGATTTAGTTTATAACGGTTTATGGTATACACCATTAAGAGAGGCATTAAGTGCATTTGTTGATAAAACACAAGAACATGTTACTGGTGATGTAAAGGTAAAACTATATAAGGGTAATATTATCCCTGCAGGTATTACATCTCCATGGACATTACACAATATGGATATCGCATCATTCGATGATGATGGTGGTGCATATAACCAAGCTGATTCTGCTGGATTCATTAATTTATTTGGTTTACCAGTAAAGGTTCAAGCTATGGTTAATGAAAAGAATAAGAATTTAAAGTAAGAGGTATTATTTATGGCAAAGATGTGGGCAGGAAGATTTCAAAGTGAAGAGAAAAAGGAAGTAAATGATTTTAATTCATCTATTTCATTTGATTCAAGAATGTATAAAGAAGATATTTTAGGATCTATTGCCCACGCTACTATGCTTGGTGCTAAAGGAATAATATCTTTAGATGATTCTCATTTAATTATTGATACATTAGGTGAAATACTTTCTGATTTGGAAAGCGGAAAATTAGAATTTGATTATGAAGCTGAAGACATTCATATGTTTGTTGAGGCTGAATTAACAAAAAGAATTGGTGATGTAGGTAAAAGATTGCATACATCAAGATCTAGAAATGATCAAGTTGCTTTAGATATTAGATTATATTTAAGAAATAAAGCAAGTGAAACTATTAATAAAATAACTGATTTATTAAAGGTTTTAATTAAATTAGCCGATAATAATAAGACTACTATTATGCCAGGCTATACACATTTACAAAGAGCACAACCTATTACTTTGGCAAATCATTTACTTGCATATGCATTTATGTTAGAAAGAGATTTGGGAAGATTTAAGGATAGTATTAAGAGAATGAATTATTCCCCACTTGGATCTTGTGCACTTGCTGGTACTACATACAATATTGATAGAGAAATGGTAGCTAAATCACTTGATTTTGCTGGTATTGTAAAAAACAGCTTAGATGGTGTTAGTGATAGAGATTTTTGCTTAGAAATAGCATCTAGTGCCTCTATTGCTATGATGCATTTATCTAGGTTATCTGAAGAGATAATTATGTGGTGTAGCTGGGAATTTAAATTTATTGAGCTTGATGATGCTTATTCAACTGGTTCATCAATTATGCCTCAAAAGAAGAATCCTGATATTTGTGAATTGATTAGAGGTAAGACAGGTAGAGTATATGGTGATTTAATGACATTACTTACAATGTTAAAGGGATTACCACTTGCTTATAACAAAGATATGCAGGAAGATAAGGAAGCTATATTTGATGCACTTGATACATTGAATATGTGTTTAGATATTATTAACCCTATGTTAGATACTATGAAGGTTAATAAGGAAAATATGTATAAGGCAGCTCAAAAGGGATTTATTAATGCCACTGACTTAGCCGATTATTTAGTTAAGAAGGGTATGGCATTTAGAAATGCTTATAAAATTAGTGGTAGTATTGTTTATTATTGTATTTCTAATGATTTAGTATTAGAGAATGTAAGCTTAGATAAATATAAAGAATATTCAGAATTATTTGATAAAGATGTTTATGAATATATTAATTTAGAAAATTGTACCTTCAAAAGAACATCAAAAGGTGCTTCAAGTATTGATTCTGTAAATGAACAATTAGAGTATTTAAAAGAAATTGTAAAGGAATGATATTATGTTTAAGGTATTTATTGACGGTGAGGCTGGAACTACAGGTTTAAGAATAAGAGAAAGATTATCATTAAGAGATGATATTGAACTTTTGACAATTAATCCTGAATTAAGAAAAGACCTTAATGAAAGAAAAAAGTTAATAAATGAAGCTGATATTGTATTTTTATGTTTGCCTGATGATGCGGCTATAGAGGCAGTAGGTTTACTTGAAAATGGTCATACTAAAATTATCGATGCATCTACTGCACATAGAACAGATATTAATTGGGCATATGGTTTTCCTGAATTAGGAGATAGTTTTTTAAATAAGATTAAAAGTAATCAATTAGTTGCAGTGCCTGGATGTTATGCATCTGGTTTTATGAGTATTGTATATCCACTAGTAAAGCTTGGTATTGCAAGTGAGAATTATCCATTTAGTGCAAATGCTATTAGTGGATATTCTGGTGCTGGTAAAAAAGGTATTGCTCAATATGAAGATAATAATAGAAGCAGTGAATTTGATGGACCAAGATTATATGCTATGAGTCAAATGCATAAGCATCTTAAAGAAATGAAGGCTATACCTGGATTAAAAAATAATCCACTATTCAATCCATATGTATGTGATTTTTATAGTGGTATGTTAGTAACAATTCCTCTTTATGTAGAAATGTTAAATATTAAGGTTAAGCCTCAAGATGTTTATGAAGCATTGAAGGATTTTTATAAAGATAGTAAATTTGTAAGAGTAATGCCATTTAATGATAAGGGTACAGAAGATGGTTTCTTATCTGCAAGTCATTTAAGTGGTAAAGATTATATGGAAATATATGTTGCAGGAAATGATGAAAGAATTAGTATTACCTCTTGTTTAGATAATTTAGGCAAGGGAGCATCTGGTGCTGCAATAGAATGTATGAATTATATGTTAGGAATTAATCCAGAGAAAGGATTGAATATATGATGGAATATAAAATATTAGATAGTGGTGTTGTTTCACCAAAAGGATTTAAAGCAAATGGAATACATGCTGGTATTAGAGCAAATAAAGATAGAATAGATTTATCTTTAATTGCATCTGATGTAAAAGCTAAGGCATCAGCTGTATATACATCTAATTTAGTTAAAGGTGCGCCTATTTATGTAACAAAGGCTAATATTAATGATGGATTTGCACAAGCTATTATTTGTAATAGTGGTAATGCAAATACATGTAATAGTGATGGTATTGAAATTGCTACTAGAACATGCGAAATATTAGCAAATGAATTAAATATTAAGGCAAATGATGTTATTGTAGCATCAACTGGTGTTATTGGATTACCTTTATCAATTGAACCTTTTGAAAAGGGAATGAAGGAATTAGTATCAGGATTAGGCGATACTAAGGAAAAAAATGATTTAGCTGTAGCTGGTATTATGACTACTGATACTGTTAAAAAAGATATAGCTATTGAATTTGAAGTTGATGGCAAGTTATGTAGAATTGGTGCAATGACTAAGGGTTCTGGTATGATTCATCCTAATTTAGCTACAATGTTATGCTTTATTACAACAGATTGTAATATTTCTAATTTGATGTTAGATAAGGCTATTAAAGATGTTGTATGTGATACATTTAATATGTTATCAGTTGATGGTGATACTTCAACTAATGATACTGTAGCTATTATGGCTAATGGATTAGCTGGTAATAAAGAAATTGATTCAAATGATAAGAATTATGCTAAATTTTATGATGCATTATATTATGTATGTGAGAATTTAGCTAAGAGAATGGCTAAAGATGGTGAAGGTGCTACTAAATTACTTATTTGTAATGTAAGTGGTGCAAAATCAAAGAAGGATGCCAAATTAGTAGCTAAGAGTGTTATTTGTTCATCTTTATTAAAGGCTGCAATCTTTGGATCTGATGCTAACTGGGGTAGAGTTTTATGTGCTATTGGATATTCTAATGCTGATGTGGATGTTGAAAAGGTAGATGTATCTTTCAAATCTAAAGCTGGAGTAATTTTAGTATGTAAGAATGGTAGTGGAGTTCCTTTTAGCGAGGATGAGGCTAAGAAGATTTTATTAGAAGATGAAATAGAAGTATTAGTTGAATTAAATTCTGGGAAAGGAGAATCTAAAGCCTTCGGTTGTGATTTGACATATGATTATGTAAAGATTAACGGAGACTATAGAAGCTAGTTATATGGTTAATTTAGATGAAAGAGCTAATATACTAAGTGAAGCTTTGCCTTATATTTTGAAATATAAAGAAAAGATTATTGTTATTAAGTATGGCGGAAATGCTATGATTGATGAGCATTTAAAACAATTGGTTATGGAAGATGTTGTTATGCTTAATTCACTTGGTATGAAGGTAGTACTTGTTCATGGTGGTGGACCTGAAATATCTGGAATGCTTAAGAAAATTAATAAAGAAAGCAAATTTGTTAATGGATTAAGAGTAACAGATAGCGAAACTGTAGATATTGTTACACAAGTATTAGCAGGTAAGGTTAACAAGAATTTAGTTAAGCAATTAAATATGGCAGGTGGTAATGCGATTGGTTTATCAGGACTTGATTCTGGATTAATTCAAGCATCACCATTAAATCCTGAATTAGGATATGTTGGTAATATTACTGATATTAATCCTGATGTTATTTTAGATTTACTTGATATGGGTTATATTCCTGTTATATCTACTATTGGATATGATAAGGAAGGACATGTATATAATATTAATGCTGATACAGCAGCTGCTAGAATTGCAGGTGCTTTAAATGCAGAAAAATTTATTGCAATGACTGATATTAAGGGTGTTTTAAAAGATAAGAATGATGATTCAACATTAATGAAATATATTAATGTATCTGAGATAAAGAGTTTGGCTAAGGAAGGTATCATTGATGGTGGTATGATTCCAAAGGTTGAATGTTGTGTTGAAGCTATAAGACGTGGTGTTAAATATGTCGTTATTATAGATGGAAGAATACCACATTCAATTTTGATTGAAATGCTAACTGACGATGGAGCAGGTACAGAATTTAGATAAGAGGTGATTTCCTTGGATATTATTAAGGAAGATAAAGAAAATATACTTAATACATATAAAAGATTCAATGTAGTATTAACTAATGGACATGGTTCTACATTGTTTGATCAAGATGGAAAAGAATACATTGATTTTTCATCTGGTATTGGAACTAATATATATGGTATATGTGATAAAGAATGGATAGATGCAGTATGTGAGCAAGCACATAAGCTTCAACATACTTCAAATTTATATTATAGTGAACCACAGGTTAGACTTGCAAAGCTATTATGTGAAAAGACTGGAATGAAGAAGGTTTTCTTCTCTAATAGTGGTGCTGAATCAAATGAATGTGCTATTAAGGCTGCACGTAAGTATTCATTTGATAAATATGGAGAAGGAAGATATGAAATTATTACATTAGTTAATTCTTTCCATGGAAGAACAATCGCTACATTATCAGCTACAGGTCAGGATGTTTTCCATCAATTCTTTTTCCCATTTGTAGAGGGCTTTAAGCACGCTCCTGCAAATGATATTAAAGCATTAGATGAATTAATATCAAACAAAACTTGTGCTATTATGATTGAATGTGTTCAAGGTGAAGGCGGAGTTAATGCATTAGATCCTGAATTCATTAAGCATATTGAGAAGGTATGTAAAGAAAAGGACTTAGTATTTATCGTAGATGAAGTTCAAACTGGCAATGGTAGATGTGGTTATTTATATAGCTATATGGAATATGGTGTTAAGCCTGATATTGTTACTACAGCTAAGGGTATAGCTGGAGGATTGCCTTTTGGTGCAATATTATTTTCAGAAAAGACTGAACATGTTTTAGGCTATGGACAACACGCAACTACTTTTGGTGGTAACCCTATTTGTGCTAATGCTGCATATTCTGTTATTTCAAGAATTGATGATAATTTATTAAGTCATGTAAGAAATATGAGAAAGCTTATTGAGAATAAGCTAATTGGAAAGCCTGGTATTAAATCAATTTCTGGTAAGGGATTAATGGTTGGTATTGAGATTGATGAAAAATATAAGGCTGCAGATGTTGTTGCTAAAGGTATTGAAAATGGTGTAATCATGCTTACTGCAAAGAATAAGATAAGATTACTACCACCATTAAATATTAGCGAAAAAGATTTAACTAAGGGTTTAGATTTATTATTAAAGAGTTTAAGTGAGGTGTAGTTTTATGAAGCATTTATTAACTTTGGAACAATTATCTAAAGAAGAATTATTAGATATATTGAATTTAGCTGATCAATTAAAATTTCAAAAGAAAAATGGAATTCCTCATCCAATTTTAGCTGGTAAGACATTGGGAATGATATTCCAAAAGTCATCTACTAGAACAAGAGTATCTTTTGAGGTTGGTATGCATGAGCTTGGAGGACAAGCATTGTTCTTATCATCAAGAGATTTACAAATTGGACGTGGTGAACCTATTCAGGATACAGCAAGAGTATTATCACGCTACCTAGATGGTATTATGATTAGAACATATGCTCAAAAGGAAGTTGAAGATTTAGCTAAATATGGTTCAGTACCTGTAATAAATGCGTTGACTGATTATTGTCATCCATGTCAGGTGCTAGCTGATTTAATGACAATAAGAGAATTTAAGGGCTCTTTTGATGGCCTAAAGGCTACATTTATTGGTGATGGTAATAATATGGCAAATTCTATTATTGTAGGCTGCTTAAGATTAGGTATGAAGGTTTCTATTGCATCACCAAAAGAATATGAGATTTGTGATCATATTAAGGAATTTGCAAAAGGATATCCTGGTATGTTTGAAATGACTAATGATCCAATGGTAGCTGCTAAGGATGCAGATGTAATATTTACTGATGTATGGGCATCTATGGGTCAAGAAGGCGAAAAAGAAAAGAGAGAAAAAGCATTTTTAGGATATCAAGTAAATGATGAGATGATGGCTATTGCTCATAAGGATTGTATGGTTCAACATTGTCTTCCTGCACATCGTGGTGAAGAGATTACTGATAAAGTATTTGAAGAACATGCAGATGAAATCTTTGAGGAAGCAGAAAATAGACTTCATGCTCAAAAAGCTGTATTAGTAAAATTAATGGGATAATTTAATATTAACTTGAATGTTAATGGAGTTTTATTGTATAATGAAATGGTAGGATATGTTTCTATTTTGTATATACACTACCAGAAATGAGGATATGAGTTATGGTAAGAAAATCATTTAAAATAACTAATGAAACAGGTATTCATGCTCGTCCAGCAACTACGCTAGTTAATTGTTGTATGAACTTTGATTCAAATATTACTTTACAAGCATTAAAGAATGAGGTTGATTTCAAGTCTATTATGGGTGTTATGTCACTTGGAATTTATAGTGGTACTATAATAGAAGTTAAGTGTGATGGTGTTGATGAGAATGAAGCTATGGAAGCTATAGCACAAAAAATTATCGCACTTGGATTAGGAAAAGAAATCTAATAGAATTTATGAAATAAATCATTATTTTTAATGGTTTATTTTATTTTTATAAAGGGAGTTTTTGTATGGATTTAGATAAAATGGTTATAGATAACAAAGAATACGCATTTGAAATATTAGGAAAATTAATATCTTATGATACTGTATTAAGAGAATATAAAGAGAATAGTGATATGCCTTTTGGAAAAAATAATGCCGAGGCACTAAATTATTTGTTATCTATTGGGGATAGTTTAGGATTTAAAACTAAAAATTTAGATAATTATGCAGGACATATTGAATTTGGTGAAGGTGAAGAGATTTTAGGTATATTAGCTCATTTGGATGTTGTTCCTGTAACAATAGATGAATGGAAAACTAATCCATTTGAATTAGTAATCAAAGACAATAAATTATATGGTCGTGGTACACAAGATGATAAGGGGCCTCTTGTTAGCGCACTTATTGCGATGAAATTATTGAAAGATGAAGGCTTTAAGCCATCTAAGAGAATAAGATTAATTGCAGGCTGTGACGAAGAAAGTGGGTCAAGATGTCTTGAATATTATTTAAAGAAGGAAAAAACTCCTGATATTGCATTTTCTCCTGATGCTGAATTTCCATTAATTTATGGTGAAAAGGCAATTTTATCATATGATATTATGGGAAGTAGTGATGGAATTATTTTGGAATTTAATGCTGGTGAAAGATATAATATGGTTCCATCTATGGCTTCAATGAAAATTAGTTTAGATTTAAAAGATGAATATTTTAAATTCTTAAATGATAATAATTTTGATGGCGAAGTAAAGGATAATGTATATTATGCATATGGTATTGCCTCACATGCTGCTATGCCAGATAAGGGATTAAATGCTATATTTATTTTATTTAAGTTTTTGAGTGAATATACTGATTCAAAAATTGCTAAATTTATTAATAAATATTATCTATTTGATAATTATGGTAAGAAGGCAGGATATTATAGTTATGATAAAGAATTAGGTGATTTAACATCTAATGTGGCTATATTCAAATTAAAGGATAATGAATTTAAGATGGGTGTTAATTGTAGATGCCCTATTGATGAATCATTTGATATTATTGATAATGTACTTAATAAGATTTGTGGTGAATTTAATTATAGTTATAAAAAACCATTTGGTTCAAAAAGACATTACGTTTCACCAAAAAGTGAATTAGTTACTAAGTTATTAGGTGCTTATAGAGAGGTTACTAAAGATTATAGTGATCCAATTACTATAGGTGGTGGTACTTACGCACGTGAGATGAAAAATGCTGTTGCGTTTGGACCTCTAAAACCAGGTAGAGTAGATTGTTGTCATATATCAAATGAATATTTTGAAATTGATGATTTTATGGATGCTATTAAGGTGTATTATTTAGCTATTAAGGAGCTTGCAAAATGAGATTAAGAAATGTAAAAAATGCTCGTGAAAGATTAATAGATAATCATTATTTTATCGAAGAGCCTATTAATAATAAGGGTTTATGGCATAAAGTATTTGGTAATGATAATCCTATTCATATTGAAATAGGATGTGGAAAAGGTCAGTTTATGGCTACATTGTCAAAATTAAATCCAGATATTAATTATATTGCGATAGAAAAGTTTGATTCTGTATTATTAAGAGCAGAAGAAAAGATTAAGGATGAGGATATTCCTAATTTAAGATTATGTATTATTGATGCAGGAAGTATATGCGATTATTTTGAATTGGGAGAAATAGATAGAATCTATCTTAATTTTTCTGATCCATGGCCTAAGAAGCATCATGCTAAAAGAAGATTAACATCTCCTTTATTTTTAGAGTCTTATAGAAAAATATTGAATAAGGATGGAGAAATTCATTTTAAGACAGATAATAGGGGATTATTTGAATATTCATTAGAAATGTTTAATGAATGTAATTATAGTATTAAGAATATTTCTTTAGATTTACATAAGGATTTAGAAAAATATCCTTTTAATATAACAACAGAATTTGAAGATAAGTGGAGTAAGCTTGGTCCGATTTATAGGTTAGAAGCTAAGCCTAGGTAGGTGGTATTTGTGCTTGCGTTAATTGGTGGTAAGAGTAAGGATAGTAATTTAAATTTAATAGAAAGAAAATTATTTGAGTTTAGTGGAAAAGAAAAGCCAACTGTTTTGTTTTGCCCTTACGCTACTATTAATAAGATTAACGAAAGTATTAATAAATTTCATAAATTAATTAGTGGAATTAATTGTGATGTTATTGATTTAAATTTAGATAATGTTAATGAATTTGAAAAATTGATGGAGAGTTCAGATATTTTATATATTGCTGGTGGAGTATCTGATGATTTAGTGGAGTTTTTTAAAAATAATAAACTTGATATCATATTAAAAAAATATTTAGATAGTGATAAGATTATTATTGGTTCATCTGCAGGTGCTATGTTGTTTACTTCAGTATCTATGGGTGATAAGTATATGTTTAGTGATAATTTTCATAATTATAATTATAAAATGGTGAAGTGCTTGGGCTTTTTAGATATTTCTATATGCCCACATTATCAAAATGAAGATTTGGTAATTTATAATGATGAGATTAGATATTATGGTATACCGGCTTTTGGTATTGAAGAGGATACTTGCTTGGTTATTGATAATGATAGATTATTTGTTTTAAAGGATTATAAGAATAAGAGCTTATATTATTTTGATAATAAGAATAATTATAAGATGATACCACTTTATGAAGGAGTATTTTATGAAAAAAATAGCATGTTTAGGTCCTAAAGGAACTTATAGTGATATTGCGTCTAGAAAATATTTAGAAAAGTATCCGGAATATGGAATTGAATATTATCCATCAATTATTAAAGCTATTAATGAGGTTAATAATGATACAATCGCGATTGTGCCATTTGAAAATACATTAGATGGTTTTGTGATGGAAACATTAGATAAGATAATTAGTGATAATTTAACTATTCGATCACAATTAAATTTAGATATCGATTTTGCATTTATATCTAATTGTAATGATATTAAGGATGTAAAGGAAGTATATTGTCAGTTTAAGGCATATGGTCAATGTTTGGATTTTATATTAAATAATGATTTTAATGTTATTAAAACTGAAAGCAATATTGATAGCTTTAATAGAATGTTAAAGTCTGGAATAGGATTTGGTGCCATTGTTCCTAATCATGTCACTGTTAATTTACATATGCCTTTAATTTTAAGACATATTGCTGATAGTAAGAATAATGAGACTAGGTTTTTTGTCGTTGATAATAATAAAAATTTAAATGAAATAAAAGATAATTATATGGCTTCAGTTGTTATTACATCTGTAGTTGATAGACCAGGAATATTATGTGAAATACTAGAAGGTTTTCACAATAATAAGATAAATTTAAGATCGATATTATCAAGACCAGATAAGACTATGATGGGAAAATATAATTTTTTTATTGAGTTTAATTTAGCTAAAGCCCAGAAGAATGATTTTTATAATTTGATTGATAAATATAACAGTGGTAAGGATTTTAAAGTTAAGGTTTTAGGAATATATGGGGAGATATAATGAATCCAATTGATATTATTATTAAAAAGAAAAATAAAGAAAAGTTAACATATGATGAAATTGCTTATATGGTAAATGGTTATATTGATGGTAGTGTAGCTAATTATCAAATGAGTTCTTTACTTATGGCTATATGTTTAAATGGAATGGATTTTGATGAGACATATTATTTAACTGATGTGATGCTTAAAAGTGGAGATGTTTTAGATTTTAGTGATATAGAGGGTATTAAGGTCGACAAGCATTCAACTGGTGGTGTTGGAGATAAGGTGACAATAGCCTTAGCCCCTATCGTTGCCTCAATTGGAATTAAATTTCCTAAGATGAGTGGTAGAGGATTAGGACATACTGGTGGTACTATTGATAAACTTGAATCTATTAAGGGATTTAATTGCTATATTGGTGAAGAAAGATTTCGTGATAATTTAAGAAATATTGGAGTTGCGATAGGTGGGCAAACTAAAAATTTGGTGCCTGCTGATAAGCTTTTGTATGCGTTAAGAGATGTAACTGGTACAGTTGAATCAATTCCTCTAATTGCCTCAAGCATAATGTCTAAAAAGCTTGCAAGTGGTGCTGATATTATTTCTATAGATGTTAAGGTTGGTAGTGGAGCATTTATGAAAAATATTGATGATGCGAGATTATTGGCTAAAACTATGGTTGAATTAGGTAAAAAATATAATAAAAAGGTAATTACAACTTTAACTGATATGTCTACTCCTTTAGGAAATAATATTGGTAATAGTTTAGAGATAATTGAAGCTGTTAAAACTTTAAAGGGTGAAGTTGACAATGATTTTAGTCAATTAGTTTTTTATTTTGCTAAGAATATTGTTAAGAGTGCTTTAAAGGTTGATGATGATAAAGCAGTAGAATTAGTTAAGGAAAGCATTGAAAGTGGTAAAGCATATAATAAGCTTTTAGATATAGTTAAATACCAGGATGGGGATATTAGTTATATAAATGATATTAATAATATTCCTCTGGCTAAAAATATTATTGAAGTTAAAAGTGAGAAAAGTGGCTATGTTGATAATTTAGATGCATATAAATTAGGTCATTTGGCATGTAGTTTAGGGGCAGGAAGAATCAAATTGGAAGATAGCATTGATTATAGTGTTGGAATAGTATTAGTTAAGAAACGCGGAGATTATGTTAAGAATGGTGATACATTATTAAAATTATATTCAAATTGTGATGATAATAGTATATACGTTAAGGAAGCAATAGATGCGTATTCTTTTAGTGATAATAAGAAAGATAATAAGCTTATTCTGGATGTAATTTATTGATTAGATATTTTTGTGAATTTTTGTGAATAAATATTGAATAATTAAAAATTTTAATGTATAATCACAATAGGAAGTGATGATATGTTAGAATTTTATGATCAGAATAATGGGTGTGGATTAGCATCTATTTATGAAAGACATATATCTTTTAATACTAGGTTAATTAAATACTTTGATGATTGTTATAGAGTTAGAGTAGGTATTGATAAGGATGATTCTAAGATATATGTTTTTATTTATGATAGGAATTATTCAGAAAGTGGAGAGATTCCCGAATCCTCATTGCTTGGAATACAAGTTTCAAAAAGCTATGTAAGAATATCTTCAAAACAATTAGTTGATTATATTAGTGATAGGTTTAATTTGAGTATTCCTAAAAAGGGATTTTTACAGTATAGTGCTTCATATAATGAAAGTAAGAAGGCTATTATTATTGATATGAGAGGTGAAAAGTAATGGATATTGAGAATTATATGATTTGGATATGGTTAGGTATATTTGTATTTACAGTTATATTAGAGGCTATAACCCAAGATTTGGTATCTATTTGGTTTTCACTAGGTAGTTTAGCAAGTATGTGTGTATCTTTTGGTGTACCATATTGGGTTGAGATTATTGTATTTGTAGTTGTATCATCAATTACATTGATATTTACTAGACCATTGGTTAAGAAGCTTACTGATAGACAAATAGTTAAATCAAATACTGATGAGTTTGTTGGTAAAAAGGTTAAGGTTGTAAGTGATGTTGACAAGTATGATGGTGGAGAGATTAAAATCAATGGTATAATTTATACAGCTATATTACCAGAAGAAGAAAGTGAAACTATTAGTAAGGATAGTATTGTAGAGATTGTTACTATAAAGGGAAATAAGTTAGTTGTTAAGAAAGTAGAGGAGGAAAATTAATATGTTTTTAGAGATTAGTGGTGGTGCTTTAACAGCGATTATTGTGTTTTCTATTTTAGCTTTTGTAATTTTGTTATATTTAATTACAAGAATCAGAATTGTTAGACAAACTAGCAAGTATGTAATTGAAAGATTAGGTGGATATCATGCGACATGGGGTGTTGGATTTCATTTCTTATGCCCATTCATTGATAAAGTATCATATATAGTTTCAATGAAAGAGCAAGTAAAGGATTTTGATCCACAACCAGTTATTACTAAGGATAATGTTACAATGCAGATTGATACTATTGTATTCTTCCAAGTAACTGATCCTAAGTTATATGCTTATGGTGTAGAAAATCCAGTAGCTGCAATAGAAAACTTGAGTGCTACAACATTACGTAATATTATTGGTGAATTAGATTTAGATGAAACTTTAACAAGCCGTGATATTATTAATACTAAAATGCGTGCTATTCTTGATGAGGCTACAGATCCATGGGGTATTAAGGTTAATCGTGTTGAAGTAAAAAATATTTTACCTCCAAAAGATATTAGAGATGCGATGGAACGTCAAATGAGAGCTGAACGTGAACGTAGAGAAAAGATTTTACTTGCTGAAGGTGAAAAAAAGAGCCAAATTCTTCTTGCAGAAGGTGAAAAAGAGTCTCGTATTTTAAAGGCCGATGCAGAAAAAGAAGCTATGATATTAAAGGCTAAGGGTGAGGCTGAATCTATATTAACTGTTAAAGAAGCTGAAGCTCAAGGTATTAAGTTAATTAGAGAAGCAGAGGCAGAAGGTTTAAAGAGCTTAAATGATGCGAATGTATCTAAGGAAGTATTAACTTTAAAGAGCTATGAAGCTGTAAAGGATATGGCTAATGGTCAAGCTACTAAGATTATAGTTCCTTCTGATTTACAAAATGTTGCAACTTTAGCTACAGCAGTTAGTGAGATTGTAAAGAAGTAGAATATTATGGATTTGTTTGAAAAACAAGAACAAGAAATTGAAGAAAAGAAATTTTTTATCACTCGATATAAAAGAATTTTAAGTCTACTTAGAATAATATTATCATCTGTTTTTGGTGGGTTAGGAATAGTATTCATTACAATAGGCATTATTGGCATGCTTTATATAGATAAATTGCTTGTGATATTTTTGGGAATTGGTGGATTATTTCTAATACTTTCTTTAATGTTTTTTATAATTTTTGGTAAGATAAGTGCAGAGAAAGCATATGAAAGATACAAAATAAGAATAAATAGTGGAAAAATGATTTATAGTACTAATGAGATGTCTTTGAGAATTATTATGCTTGAAAATAGAGTAAAGAGTTTAGAAGAAGAAATAGAGATTCTTAGGAAAAATAGATAGTATTTTACTAAGTAAAATAGGAAAAGGCGAATTTTTAAAAATCGCCTTTTCTTTTAATATCTCTTATGGTATAATTTGTTTGAATTTTTTAGAAAGGGTACTATATGTATTTAAGGTGATATTCGTGAAGGTTAATCCAAGGTTATTTGAAGCGGCTAATGAAGTTGAGCCATTCGAAGTACAACAATTAGAAAATCGTAAAATTGAGTTATATTATATGGATGATTTTGATGGCGTTAAGGAAGAGTTCGTTAATGGTAAAGGTCAATTTGCTGTATGGGCTTCTTTAGATGGTCAAAATTATCGTTTATTTTTGGAAAAAGGATATTATGAGGCTGTAGGTGATTTATATACTCAGCCTGTAAATAAGGTTTGGACTGAGTTCTGGGATACAACAGATTCTATCTCTAAAAAGTTTTCTAGATTTGTTATTTATCCACTAATGGGTTTAGCAATTGTATTCTGTGTTCTAGCATTAACAGTATTTAAGAGCTTATCAACTGAATATAGCTGGGTATCATGGTTAACTATTGGTGTTTTAGTTGCTATGTTTATAGGTATGCTTATTGCTAATCAATTTGTAAAAAGAAAAATTACTCAGGAAAATGTAAAAAGTAGAGATATAATTATTAAACATTTTGGTGAAAAGAAGTTTGATAATTTAATCGACACTCAAAAAGCATATATGGATGAATATTTTGATAAGCTTTATCCTCAAGAAGATGTAGAAGAAACTGAAAATGCTGATGAAGTAAAAGAAATTGAAAATAAGGCTGAAGAAGCAGCAGTTGTAAGTGAAGAAGCTAAAGCAGAAACTGAAGTAGAAGAAAAAGTTGAAGAAACTAATGTAGAAGCTGAAGCAGAAGAAAAGACTGAAGAAGTAAAGGCAAATGATGATAATACTGAAGAAGCAGCAGTTGTAGAAGAAAAAACTGACGATTCTAAAGTTGTAGAAGAAAAGTAGGAGATAAAATGAGTTCAATTGATACTAATTGCGTTAATTCATTAAGAGTAGTTGGCGCTGAATTAATTACTAAAGCTAAGAGTGGTCATCCTGGAATAGTTTTAGGTGCTGCCCCAATAATGCATACATTATTTACAAGACATATAAAATTAAGTCCAAATGATGAAAATTGGTTTAATAGAGATAGATTTGTATTATCTGCAGGTCATGGTTCTACACTTCTATATATGGTTCTTCATTTATCTGGATATCCAATTAAGATGAGTGATTTATTAAATTTAAGACAAAAAGGTAGTTTAACTCCAGGACATCCTGAATATGGTCATACTCCTGGTATTGAAATTACTACTGGTCCGTTAGGACAAGGAATCGCTTCTGCAGTTGGTATGGCAATTGCTGGTAGTTATTTAGGAGCTAAATTTAATAAGCCTGATTATGATATTGTAGATCATTATGTATATGTTTTATGTGGTGATGGTGATCTTCAAGAAGGTATTACCCAAGAGGCTATGAGCCTTGCTGGTCATTTAGGATTAAATAAATTAATTGTATTATATGATTCAAATGATGTTCAATTAGACGGTGATGTTGCCCAAACTAATTCAGAAAATACTGAAATGAAAGTTAAAGCAATGGGCTGGGATTATTTCAAGGTTAACGATGGAAATAATTGCGATGATATCAGTAAGGCAATTGATATGGCTAAACAATCAACAAAGCCAGTTATGATTGAGATAAAAACTATCATTGGTTATGGTGCACCAAATAGTGGTGAATCAAGTGTTCATGGTAAGCCAATGCCTGAAGAAGACGTTAAGTATTTAAGAAAATTTTTAGAATATAATGAGCCTGAATTTACTTTTAATGAAGAAGTAATCAAGTATTATGATGAAAATGTAAAGAATCGTGGAAATAATGAATGTGATACTTGGAATCAAACAGTTCATGCATATTCTAGAGCATACAAAGAAGAATATGATGAATTATGTAAATTCATGTATGACGAATTTGAAATATCTGATTATACAGGATTACCTGTTTATGAGGCTGGTTCTAAAGAATCAACAAGAAAGGTAATGGGTAAGGTATTAGATTTCATTTCTTCTAGACTTCCAAATGTTATGGGAGGCTCTGCAGATTTGACAGCTTCTACTATGGTTAAGGGCGCTGATGGTATTTATGGTACTCAAAATCCACTTGGTAGAAATATCAAATTTGGTGTTAGAGAGCATGCTATGGCAGCTATTTGTAATGGTATTACTCTTCATGGTGGAATGAGAGGATTCTGTTCTGGATTCTTTGTATTTAGTGATTATTTAAAACCTGCTGTAAGACAAGCAGCAATAATGCATATTCCATCTTTATTCTTTTTCTCACATGATACTGTATGTGTAGGTGAGGATGGTCCAACACATCAACCAGTTGAACAATTAACAATGTTTAGAGCTACTCCAAATGTTAATTTATATCGTCCAGCTGATGCTACAGAAATGACAGCTGCTATGTTAGATGCTTTCTCTAAAGGTAATGATTATCCAACTGTTATTACATCTTCAAGACAAGCAGTAGTTAATTTAGCTTCAACAAATGCTGAAGGAGTTAAGAAGGGTGCTTATGTTGTTTATAAAGCAACTAAACCTTCAAAATATACTATAGTTACTTGTGGAACTGAATTGTCATTATGCTTAGATGTTGCTAAAAAATTAGAAGAAAATCAAGTATATGTTAATGTAGTTTCTATGCCTTCTATGTTCTTGTTTGATAAGCAATCAAAAGAATATAAGGAGAGTGTATTGCCTAAGGATCATAAGATTATGGCAGTTGAAATGGGTGCTTCAATGCCTTGGTATAAATATGCTGATTATGTAAAGGGAATTGATGAATTTGGTAAATCAATGCCAATTAATCATATATTCGGTGAATATGGCTTTACAGTTGATGCTATTTATGATGAATTTATGAATAATGTAAAATAATTAAAAGCTTAGTATGTACCCCATACTAAGCTTTTTTTCTATAATAAAAAGGATATGATTTGTTGGGTACCCAATAATTTGTCATATCCTTTTTTTTGAATTATCTAATTATTCCACCTGTAGTAGATGAGGTCATAATATCAGAATATGTATATTTAAGAATATATGAATTATCTACATATTCACCATTCTCTTGAGTTCTATAATAAACATATAAATAACAATCAGGAGAATCAACTGTAACCTTTACTGGCCATGTGTCTGCTTTGGCAGGGAATGATGTTTCACATTTAATAGAAGTAGTTCTTGAACTGCAATTTGTAAGATAAGAATCGTTAAAAGTTGAAAGACTTGTCTGATATGATTCAAATCCAATCCAATTTGCACATAAACAAATTCCTGTTTGAACTAGAGTTGTTGAACTACCAGAAATAGTTGTTAAACCATCTGGAGTATTGTCATTTTTCTTTAGAATTATTTTGAAATCAACTTTTTTAGCATCTCTGTCATCATAATTTGTTGCTTCAAATGTTAAATCAAATTTATCAAATTCAGTATGTTCGATTCTTTTTACATTATCTAATTTTAATCCTGAAATTTTGGCTGTTTCAGTTGGAGTACTAGAATCATCAGATTGAGTAATTGTTGGAGCGAATGGAGTTATTTTATTGTTGTTCCATGCCTTAATATATGTTGTTCCACTATAGATAAATGGAGTGATTAGAACACCTATTATTATTACAAGTAATACAACTATTTTTACTATTACTCGTGGTTTTAATTTTTCTTTGTTGTTGCTGTTAGACATATTAAAAACACCTCTATTAAATTATACCAAATTAGTAAAAAAATTAAATTAGTTTTTTAAGTTTATCCTGTTTTTGATATTTTTTTTAATAAAATGAAAAAAAATCAAATTTTTTGGTTAATTTTTGATTTTTTTGTCTATTATTTAGTGTATTCGAAAAAAGGAGATATTTAAAATGAAGAAATTATTAGTTTTTACATTCTTGTTTTTAGTATTTATTTTCTTTACAAATTGTTTAGAAATTAATGCTAAGGTTGAGGAAGTAAGTGATTATCTTACATATCAGGAGATAATTATGAGTAGTGGTAAGCTTATTAAGAATTTTACTGAGGATGAAAGAAAGGAAATTTTAGCTAAATCTGGAGGAAGTAAATTTATGGGTATTGAAGTGATACCTGAATGTCAATCGGTAAAGGCTAGCTATATTGCATCTGTAAAGGAATGCATGGAAAATATGGGAAGTACACCTATTACTATTAATGTTGATTATTCGGTTGAAACAAATACTAAGGTATCTTTTTCGTCATCTGGTTCGGTTAGCGCCTCTGGAGGTGGTACTATTTCTAAGGTTAAAGCTGAGGCTTCGGCTAAAGCCAATGTTGAGTATTCAAAAACAACTACAGAATCTATTAAGGAAAAAAGAACATTATCTATCACTGTTGAACCAGGAAGTCAGTATATGGTTGTTACAAAGGGTAATTTAAGCGTATCTAATGGAATGGTTGAGGTTTATTTTTTTTGGATAAGAACATGCTATGGGTGCTATGAATTTGTTACACTAGAAAGTCAATATGCAGCATTAGAAAAGAGGACAATATGAAAAAAATAATTATTGTTTTATATTTAATATCAATTGTTGGTATTTCAGGATTATTTTTTTATGGCTTAAGCAAGCCTATTAAAATGAAATATTATACTATCAGAGAGAATTTATCGTATGTATACGAAAAAGGGCGAAAAATGACGTTTAACGTTTATTCTGAGGCGAATAATCCAATGATTATATACCCAGAATATAATGCATACACATTAAGATTAGATAACTTATCGTTTACTTTAGAAAATGTTAGATGTGATTTGATTAAATCTACAGATATTAATGTTATTAAAATTAGTGCGGATATGCCAGAATTAACTGACAGTGAAATAATAAGTAAAAGTTGTATTTTGGATATTATTAATGGTGAGTATTCATTGAAATTGGATGTTGGAACATTTTCAATGATTAATTCAAAGTATTATGAAAATTTAATGCTAGATAATTTATCAGGAAGTTTTTCATCTGTTAATGGATATTTTAATTTGGTAGGTATTAATATTGGATTGTCTTCTATGAAAGAATATATGAAGGAGTTTAGGATTGGTGGATATTCATTTGGAATTTTAAGCAAGATTAAAAGTAGAGTGTCATATGAAAGTGAAATTAATATATATGATGTTATACCTGATTATATTGAAACAAAAATAGATAATAATTATGTATTTGGGATAAAAGATAAAGAAATGTTTATTCCTATAGGCTACAAGATGAGTTATTTGACAAGAAGTGGGTATATTGTAGTAGAATTTGAGGATAAGAAGTTTTATTTTGATAATTTTCCATTTATGACAACTGATCCTGTTTATTCAAAATATAATAAGTTTTTAACCGAAGGTGTAATATATGCTTAAAGTAATAGATTTAGAAAAAAGGTATAAAGATATAATATTTGATCATGTAAGTATTGATATGTCAAAACCTGGTTTATATATATTTCAGGGAATAAATGGAAGTGGTAAATCTACAATATTAAAGGTTATTGCTGGTATTATTTTTAAAAGTAGCGGAAAAATAGAAAAAGATGTTAGTATAGCTTATTTACCTGATAAATATAATATGCCTAAATTAATGAGTGTTATGTCATATGTAGAATTAGTATTAGATATGTATGGAAAGAAGAACGAGGCTTCAAAATTGATAGGAATGTATCAAATACCTAAAAGAAGAATAGGAGAATTATCTAAGGGTAATCAACAAAAATTAGGGCTTTTACAAATATTTTCTAATGATTGTGATTGTTATGTGTTAGATGAGCCTATTGATGGATTGGATGAATTTGCTAAGCATTTAGTTAAGAATATTGTTAAGGAGAAAATAGAAAGTGGTCATATAATTATTATGAGCCTCCATGGAAAAAATTTGTTTAATGAATTAAATCCTAAGATATTTGATGTTAAGGATGGGGAAATTATAGAAAGGAAAAAAAGAAAAAATGAAGAAGAAATATAAATTAAATTCTCTTATTGGATTATATATTTCGTATATATTCCAAAAGGGAACAATTATTATTTTTGGTGTTTCGTTATTATTGATGCTTATATTTTTGATTATTGTGGCTAATCCATGGCTTGAAAATTATCAATATTTACTTTCTTCTAAGGATATTCATAGAGGATATTTTGAACAAGCGATATTTATTATCCAAGTATTTAATAGTGTTATTTTAGCAACAATTGTTATTCAAATTGCTATTAATAGTGCGTCTTTTGATTCTTTATTTGTATCCTATATTAGCAGGAAAAATATTGCGATAGCTAAAATATTCTCATTATTGATTGTTTTATCATTGTTAATTCTTTTTGAAGTTTTATTACTTTATATGATTCCTATATTTAGATATAGCTTATATAAGCCAGAAATAAATGATTTAATTGTTTTGTTTTATTTGAGTCTTAGTATTATATTTGAATTAATGTTATCTATGTTTTTGACTACATTAACTCAAGCGATTTTTATGCCTATGGCATTGTTGTTCGTTTCTATCATTTTAAAGGCTATATCATCTATTGCAAAATTGAGAGATATTTTATCGTATTTTATTCCTATGATTTATATAGAGGATATGAATGCTAAATTAGATATTAAAACTATAGTTATAACTTGTATACTAAGTTTAGCATTCAGTTTGTTATATTTTAATCTATATAGTTATAAGGACCTGAAGTGGTAAATTATCGATAAAAAAGGGGATGCATCGCATCCCTATTATCTGTTTAGTTTAGCACTATCATATGCTCTTTTTGATTTTCTGATTGATTCTTTATATAAAATATTATGGCTATCAAGGAATTGTATGAAATCTTGTGTACCTTCCTTAACATCATCTACTTCATATTCTATTTCGTAATCTACATTGCCATAGTATTCACTCTTATCAAAGAATAGTGTTCCATTTTTGTAAGGAGTAGATACTCTATATGTAGTTAATTCAGCAACTTTATGAACAAAATAAGGTAAACCTATTATAGAAGCATCAAAGCCATTCTTTAGAATATCCTCGGCTTTATCTTTAGATATAAGAATGTGTGTTTCATCAGCCCCAACTTCGGCTCTTGTTTTTTTGGTAATTTTATAATTATTACCTTTTTGTCTAATTCTTAATACTGTTTGTTCACTAATTAGCTTTGTGTCATCAGTGTCAAAATAATGATTTGTCTGAGCGAAAACATTATTATCTAGACCGAATTCATCGAGTAGACTGTTATATTGTTCCTCAGAAATAAATGTTTTGAATTCAATTTCCTTGTTCTTTTCCATTCTTCCACCCCAAAAACCTTCATATTCTTATTATCTAATATTTGTTTAAAAAAATCAATACTTGTGATAAAATACTTATGGTGATGCCAAATGAAATATACTACTGTTGTAAGAGATGACTTAGAATCTAAAAAAGTAGATAGTATTATCAAGGATAATATTAAAATAGAATACTGTGATAATAACCCTGATTATGTTATTGCAATTGGAGGAGATGGCACAATTATTAGAGCTAGTCATATGTATCCAGATGCAATTATTTTTGGCATTCATACAGGTCATTTGGGATTTTATGCAAATTATTCAATAGATACTATTGATGATTTGATTAGTGATATTAATAATGATGAATTCTCTTATCATAATATAGATATTATTGTTTGTGAAAAAATAGAAAATGATAAATCTATACTATTAGGAGAAGCTCTTAATGAGGTTTCTATTGTTAATCCTTTAAAAACAATTACAATGGATGTTTGTGTTGATAATGATTTCTTTGAAACATTTAAAGGAACTGGACTATGTATTTCAACACCATTTGGGTCAACTGCTTATAACAAATCATTACATGGGGCAGTAGTTGATACAACACTTTCGGCAATACAATTAACGGAAATAGCAGGTATTAATTCCAATTCATATCGTACACTTGCTTCTCCACTTGTATTAAATAGTAGTAGAATTATAGAACTTGTAAATAAGGATAAGGTTGATAATGCATATATTACTATTGATCAAGAATCATTGCTAATAGAATCTTTTGATAGAATTAAAATCTATTTATCAAATTCGAAAACTAAAATGGCATATCATAAATACGAGGATCATTTGAAGAGAATTAAGAGATCATTTTTAAAATAGAAGGCATCGCATGATGCTTTTTTTGATGTGAAAAATAAAATAAAAAAGCAATGTACTTAAACGTTTTCGATATAGTAAAACGTTTACATTAGCAATTTGGGATTCTTAAATCAATATTTATTGATTAAAGATTTCACAAGTGGTAAAATATTTATCGAAAAAAATAAATATAATTTATTAGGAGGATTTATATTATTATGGCTGTTAAAGTAGCAATTAATGGTTTTGGTCGTATTGGTCGTTTAGCTTTCAGACAAATGTTTGGTGCTAAGGGCTATGAAGTAGTAGCTATCAACGATTTAACTGATCCAAAGATGTTAGCAAATTTATTAAAGTATGATACTGCACAAGGTGGATATGCAGGATTTATCGGTGAAAACAAGCACACAGTTGAAGCTGGTGAAAACTTCATCGTTGTTGATGGTAAGAAGATTACTATCTATAAGGAAGCAGACGCTAACAACCTTCCTTGGGGTGAATTAGATGTTGATGTAGTATTAGAATGTACAGGTTTTTATACTAAGAAGGAAAAAGCACAAGCTCATATCAATGCTGGTGCTAAGAAAGTAGTTATTTCAGCTCCAGCTGGAAATGATTTACCTACAATCGTTTATAGCGTAAACGAGAAGACATTAAAGCCTACAGATACAATTATTTCTGCAGCATCTTGTACAACTAACTGTTTAGCTCCTATGGCTGACACTTTAAACAAGTATGCTCCAATTCAATCAGGTATCATGTCAACAATTCATGCATACACTGGTGACCAAATGATTCTTGATGGACCACATAGAAAGGGCGATTTAAGAAGAGCACGTGCTGG
>JAFXXC010000078.1 GCA_017542485.1 Acholeplasmatales bacterium | reverse complement strand
CGTTAATCCTGAGCCAGGATCAAACTCTCCATAAATTTATGTCTGTTTGTTTTTTATTTTCCCTTTGCTCTTCTAACTTAGAATTGCGTTATATTGTTCGTTTTCTTTTGTCATATATAGTTTTCAAAGATCAATTCCGCACATCTTTTTCCTCTTTTCGAGGGCGTGCTTTTTTATTATATCTCAAAATTTTTTCTTGTCAACAATTATTTTATCTTTTTTCTAATATTTTTTTGCCCTTTATTTTACAATAATGATATAATACTTATGAGGTGTTTTTATGCTATATGAAATTGATAATACTATGTCTATAAATAGTATTCTACCAAAACTAAAATCTGGTGATACACTATATTTAATGGATGGTATTTATTACGAAAAAATTGAAGTTAAAATTGATAATATTAATATAGTAGGTCAATCTAAAGAAAATACTATCATTTCTAATAATGATTATTTTTGCAAAATAATGGATGACTATAATGAATGTAATACTTTTAGAACATATACTTGCTATATTAATGGAAATAATATTACAATGAAAAATTTGACAATAAGGAATGATTCTATTCCTTCAGCCATATATGGTCAAGCTGTTGCCTTATATGTAGATGGAGATAATTTTAAATGTGAAAACTGTATTCTTAAAAGTGCACAAGATACATTATTTACAGGTCCACTTCCACCTGATTTAATTATCCGCTATCAAGGCTTTTTAAAGCCATCACAGCTTAAAGGAAACAAAACCCATCAATTATATAAAAATGTTGATATATATGGTGATGTTGATTTTATTTTTGGTGGTGCTTATGCACTATTTTATAGATGCAATATAATATCAGTTAACTATGATAGTAAAGATTACGGTTACCTTTCTGCCCCATCACATTCTAAAGATGATAAATATGGATACTTATTTTATCAATGTAATTTAATTAAACAGCCAGGCGTAGTAAATGTCTATTTATCTAGACCATGGCGCGATTATGGTAATTGTGCTTTTATTGATTGCAGTATGGATGACCATATTAGTCCAAAAGGCTGGAACAAATGGGAAAAAAGTAATAGAGATAAAACAGCAAAATTCTATGAATATACTGAAAATGTAGATTTATCAAAAAGAGAAAATTGGGTACATATATTAAATAAGGATGAAAAAGAAAAGTTTAAAGAGGAATTCTTTAAACTAGTCAATTTTGATGAGAATTAATTATTAAATACTAAATCATATAATTTTTGATTAATATCGTATTCTTTTAGAAGAGATTCAATCTCTTCTTTTATTTTTTCATTTTTGTTATTATTCTTTAATACTGCTCTTATTAAAAGATTCTTAGGAGAGTTTTCTATATCAACGAATTCCATCACTTGTGTCTTATATCCACAGTATTCCAATATATTTGCTCTAATAGCATCTGTTAATATGCTTGAAAATCGCTCTTTTAATATCCCATATTTATTAACCAAATGTAATTTATCGCTAGGTAACTCTCCATTTATTTCATGTTGACAACATGGAACAGAAAAAATATATCTACATTTCATATTAATAGCATGATATAAAGCATAATCAGTTGCTGTATCACATGCATGAAGTGTAATAATCATATCAACACTATCATCTTTATATTTAGCTACATCACCTTTAAGAAATTTCAATCTATCATATTTATATTTTTGTGCAAGCTTATTACAATTATCTATAACATCTTCTTTTAAATCTAAACCAATAATATCGCATTCTATTCCTTTAATATACACCAAATAACAATAAAGGATAAATGTTAAATAACTTTTTCCACATCCGAAATCTATTATCTTCAAATATTTTTCATTCTTGATAGAATCGTCAATCATCTCTAAAAATCTATTTATTTGTCTATACTTATCATAACTTGCCTTAACTACCCTTCCATCACTAGTTAATACACCTAAATCTATTAATGGTTCAACAATTGTGTTTTCTGGAATAATATAATTCTTTTTTCTATTATGATCTATACTAACAAATTCCTTATCATTTTTTCTTTTATTAGTTAATAGTTTACCCTTAGATGTAACTCGATAACCATAAACAAAATCTTCAGTAAATAATTCTAAATTATTAAATTCATTTTCCAATTCATCAATAATAAAGAAATCTATAGATTCTATTTCAATATTTTTATGAAAAACTTGTGTGCGTGTATAAAAAGCTACTTGATATTTCATCTTATCATCAATATTAATCAAATCTATTTTAGCTTTCTCATATTTGCCATCTTTATTCTTTTTTACTGAAAATGTTCCCTTTATTATTCCATTAGGTATATTTATATTTTCCATAAAAACTCCTTAAAATTAAAGGTCATCAAATGATGACCTAATTTTTATTATTCCTTATTTTCTACAATATCTGCATTCTTGTAGAATGAAGCAACACTTTGTGCTGCACTTTCTGCGCTAGTTTTTGATGAATATGCTTCACCAACTGCACACACTCTACCAGATGAAGTATATAACTTATATTGGAAATTACCATTTTTATCTTTAACGCACTTAAATGAACCTTCAACTACAGCCTTTTTAAAAGATTCAATTGAATTCATACATCCAGCTTTAGATGTATAACCTTCAGCTTGAGCTAAAATTTGACCATTTGAAGCTTTTAAATCCCAACTATATTCACCATCAAATACTTCAACGATAAATTTACCACCATTTTTAGTATCCTTCAAATTAACATTTATTGGTGTAGCTGTCTTTAAATCTACATCCTCATACTCGATATCAACTATATCAGCTTTTACTGCAAAACTTTTAAATGATTCAGATGCACGTGTTGCACCTTTCTCAGTTGAATAGTTAGCACTGATTGCTAATACTCTATAGTTTCTAGAAACTAATTTAAACTTATAGTTACCATGCTTATCAGCAAAAATTCTAACATCACCATTTTCAAGATTTCTCTTAACTGCATCAATTGCTTTTAATACACCATCACGTGTTGTATATGTTTCAGATACAAATAGTATTTCTCCATTTGATGCTTTTAAATGATATTGCCATTGATCTCCTGTTTGATAAACTTCATATTTACCATTATAGCTTCTACCCTTAGAAGCTTCAGCTTTCTTAGTAGCTGTCTTAACTGGAGCAGTCTTTTTAGCAGCTGATTTTGCTGGTGCCTTAGTTTGAGGAGCAGTTTTCTTAGCAGGTGCTTTTGCAGGCTGTGATTTTTGAGCTTCCATTTCTTTTAATGCTTCTTGATATTTAACTTCAATCTTTTTTAAATCTTCTTCACTCTTAGCATTCTTAGCTCTAATAATATCAGCTTTTAAAGCTTTTTTATCAACATTACTTTTCTTAGTAGCCATATTATTCTTCCTCCTTGTTAAGATAATCTAATAATTCTTGTAGCTTATCAACTACTTCTTGTTTTCTCTTATCAAAATCAGCATCGATATCTTCATTAGAAGTTGTCTCTGGAGTTTCTAATGCTGGAGTTTCTTCTAATTTTTCTTCAACTTCAAACTCATTTTCTGTTGTCTCGTTTGATTCTTCTTGTTCAGCAACTTCAGTTGGTTCATTTTCCTCAGTTTGAGCCTCCTCAGCAGTTGTTTCTTCTTGAGGCTCTTCAGTAGGTCCTTCTAAAGCTTCTGCTTGTTCTTCAGGTTGAACATCTTCCTCAACTTTTTCAGTAGTCTCTTCTGGTTGTGCCTCTTCAGCTTCAGTTTCTTCTGCTACTTCTTCAGTTTCTTGAGTTTCCTCTACCTTTTCTTCTTGTTCTGGAGTTTCTTCTGCTACTTCTTCAGTTGTTGTCTCTTCAGCTGTTTCCTCAACTTTCTCCTCTTGAGGCTCTTCAGTAGGTTCTTCTAAAGCTTCTGCTTGTTCTTCAGGTTGAACATCTTCCTCAACTTTTTCAGCAGTTTCTTCTGCTACTTCTTCATTTGTTGTCTCTTCAGCTTCAGTTTCTTCTACTTCATTATTCTCTTCTACTGGAGCTTCTTCTTCAGTTGATTCTTGTTGTGACTCTTCGTCTTTTTCAACTACTTCTTCAGTTGTCTCTTCAGGTTGAACATTTTCCTCAACATTTTCAGTAGTCTCTTCTGGTTGTGCTTCTTCAGCTTCAGTTTCTTCTTCAGTTTTTTCTTCAACAACTACTGCTTCTTGAGTTTCCTCAACTTTTTCTTCTTGTTGTGGAGTTTCTTCAACTACTTCTTCAGTTGTTGTCTCTTCAGTAGTTTCTTCAACATTCTCTTCTTTATCATCAGTGTTATTAGAAGCCTCTAATTGTTGTTTCTTCTTCTTAGATACAACTATCCTATCTATAATAACCCATACTAATATGACAATTATTACTAAAATAATAGCTGCGAAAAAGATTACATCCTTTTTATCAAGTTTAGTTGCTTCACTGATTGAATTTATCCAATCATTAATAAAATTTAAAAACATATATAATGCACCTCATATATTAAACAATCTTATTATTATTTTATAATAAAAAAATACACTATTCAACAAAATAGTGCATTCCTTTATTAATTATTTATTTAGTTTGAACTATCCATTCTCCATTTGTAAATACTGAATATGTTTCAGTTAATTTTACGCCATTAGAATCATATGTATATTCATATTTATAATGGTATTCCCAATCATTATTTACATATCTAGAAACTTCTTCACTTAATTCATTACCTTCATCATCGTATTGATATACGATTCTATAAAGCAATGAGCCATCTGCTTTTGTTTTTATTGAATATAATACTTTTTGCACATTATTAATATAGATACTTTCATATGTCTTAATCCATTCTCCATTTAGATATGATGTTTTTTTATAAGTTAATTCGTTACCTTCATCATCATATGTATATTCATCTATATGGCTAAATGAACGATCCTGATTAAAAATCATCTTATATGTGACAAATCCTAATCTGTCAATATAAAGCCATTCCATTGTTTTAACCCACGAATTATTGATATAATATGATTCTATTTCAGTTAGATCATTACCATATTCGTCATATGTATTGTCTACTTTTTCTTTTAATACCCAGGTATTATCCTTATATTCTGAAGTTATTTGAGTTAATCTATTACCATTTCCATCATATGTATATTCATATTTATAATAGTAAGCCCAAGCATTATTTTCAAATCTTGAGTAAATCTTTATTACTTGATTATTGTTTTCATCATATGTGTCTTCATCTTTTTCTCTAAATACCCAAGCATCATTCTTATAATCTGAAATAATCTCACTTAATCTATTCCCATTTTTATCATATGTATATTCGTATTTAATTTTAAATGTATTGTCAGTATTCAATTCTAAATTGTATGTATAGCATCTTTTTCCATTAATATATTCGATTGTTGCTACTACTAACCATTTATTGTTTATATACTTTGATTTAGTACAAGTTGTTGTTTCGTTATTATCATCGTATGTATTTTCTTCTTTCTCAACATAAGCCCAAGAATTATTCTTAAATTTAAGTGTTGTTTCAGTCAATTGATTACCATTAACGTCATATGTCCATTCATATCTTTCATCATATACCCATCTGTTTTCTGAATATTTGGAATATGTTTTTGTTAATTTATTTCCTTTGTCATCACATGTATATTCATATTTATTTATAAATGTATCATTTGAATAGTTTAATACATACGTAGTTATTAATTTATGATTTATAGATATATATCCATTTGTTCTTACTATTTCATTATTTATTAATTTATAAACATCCAATGATAATAACCCATCATTATCATTTCTGGTATAAATATCTGCAGAATTTAATGACTCATCTATATTTAAATAAATATCTAATGAATTTAATGAAACTCTTATTGAATTATTATTATTTTCTCCTATAGACGCATATGTTAAGAAATCATAATAATTAATGTTTGGAAATAATTTTATTAATTCTCTATATACCTTTTGAGTATTCTCATTATCCTCAAGTTTAACAGGAGCTTGAACCTGTGTAGTTGAAACACTTGTTGTTGTAGGATTACTACTTTGTGGAGTTGTTGCAGTACTACTTGTTTCACTAGGTGAATCAATTGCGCTAGTACTAGTTATTTGTGGAATAGTTGTTGAATTATTCACAGTACTACTATTAACATTTAAATCCTTGCATGATGTTAAAGAGGAAGCAATTAACATAGATGCAATCAACGAATAAAACAATCTCTTCTTTCTCATAAATAATTTATTACTCCTTAGAACTTTGACTAATCACTAGGTAATAGTATATATATCTATATATACCTTGTCAATAATCTCAAATATCTATTATTAAAACAAAAAGTAAGGACACATTGTCCCTACCTAAATAAATATATATTTAAAACTATTCTTTATTTTCTTCTTTAGTACGATTAACAATTCTATTTGAAATAAGTCCAAATATATACAAAATAGATATTATTATTGTTGCAAGAGTACTAATCATATATTGTGCAGTTCCAAAATTAACTACTGCAATAATAATTGAAATTATAATTAATAAACCTGCAAAAATATAAGAAAACTTTCTTAAAATAACTCTACCATTATATCTAGCTAATGCTGCTACACCACCTAATATATCAAGTGCTGCTATCAATACCTCTAAAAATACTACAAGAACAAGAGCTATTACATCTGAAGCAGTCGCTATTTCATTAATTATACTTACCAAGTCACTTATACTAGTTACTGTAGATATAGCACCCATAACACCCATAGCTAAGAATCCTATACCTGAAATCAATAATGACCATTTAGAAGCTAATTCAACTCTCTTTTCAGTTTCCCACTTCTTTGCTTGATCACCCAAATGCTCACTACATAATAATTTATTTTCAATGTCATAAAATGAAACATTCATAACTCTCAATTTAAACATATTACCACTAACACCAAGCTCCGATGGAGTTAAAAAAGCAACAGTAACACATTCCCAAATAAATACCCAACCAAAAATATCAAATATCTCACTATATACTTCTGCAGCCTTTGACTCACCAAACCAGCCATTTAATTTAGCATACGCAATAGCGAATAAAATACTAATACCTACAACCAATAATAAACCAGCCTTAAGAAAATTATTTTTTCTTTCTCTTTGATAATTATATTGATTTAATTCCATCGCATCATTAAATCCAGATAATAATTTATCAGGATCATAATCCTCATAATCATCTATCTGAATATTAATATTAATCTTATACATAAATGGAACTCTCTTAATCATATCATTTATTGATGTTAATTCATCATAATCAAATAAATAATTATCCTTTGATACAATCTTCCCATTTATCAAATCGCTAGCCTTATCATAATGAAGTGGCATTGTAACTATTCTATTTTCATTATCAATCTCATAATATTTATTTAATAAATCTATTTCTCTTTGATTAACAATAATTCTATTTTTATTCTTTTTCTTAGACATTATTATCAACTCCCTAGTTAATTATACCACAAACTATAAATCACGAACCATTATATAATCTTTCTTATTCTCACTATATATCTTAAATCCTGCTTTTTTATACATTTTAAAAGCATAATTACATTTTTGTACAGAAAGTGATACCCTACTATATCCCTTATTCTTCAACAATATTAACATCTCATTTAATAACTTAGTACCAATACCCATACCTCTATATTCACTATATAAAGATATTGCTAAAGATGGAATACTATTATCTATATGACCATAATCATCCATTATCCTACTCCAGCACGCGCCTATAATTTTATTATCAATTATTGCAACTAAACAATTATCATCACTTTTCCCAAAATCATCATTATATACTCTTAAATCATTATTATTAATAATAGCTTTTGATGGTTTTAGAGTTCCTTCAGGAATAAAAATAGCTTCATATAAAAAGTCTTCTAAAATGTAATATTCATTTTTATTAATTTCTCTAATTATAATATCCATATTATCACCAACGTGATTATAACACAAAAAAAGGATTGATTCATTCAATCCTTAATAATCTATTGGAGCAGGTGATGGGAATCGAACCCACGTCATGAGCTTGGAAGGCTAAGGTTCTACCATTAAACTACACCTGCATATAATGGTCGGGAAAACAGGATTCGAACCTGCGACATCTTGGTCCCAAACCAAGCGCTCTACCAAGCTGAGCTATTTCCCGATTGAGCATTCCTGCGAACGCTCGTTTATTATAGCACAGGTATTTTTTTAAATCAATACCCTTTTTTATAAATTTTTAGACTTAAATTTTAAATAGTTTTTCAGAATTATTAGTAGTAATTCTATCTAACTCTTCAATACTTATATCTCTTAATTTACTAATTTCCTCTAATACTAATTTTACATAACTAGATTCATTTCTCTTTCCCCTATAAGGTGTAGGAGCTAAATAAGGTGAATCAGTTTCTATTAATAATCTTTCAATAGGAATTTCTTTGGCTACCTTCTTAGGCTCTATAGCATTTTTAAATGTTACAGGTCCACCTAAAGATATATAAAAACCTAATTTAATATATTCCATAGCCATCTCTAAAGATCCACTATAACAATGCATAACACCTTTTAACTTACCATCAAATGATTTAATGATATTAAAAGTATCCAAGCTTGCATCTCTAGAATGAACAATAATAGGTAAATCAAGTTTAATAGCTAATTCACATTGTAGCTTAAATAATTCATGTTGTTCTAATATATTATCTTTAGTCCAGTGGTAATCAATTCCACATTCACCAATGGCATATATTTTATTATTATTGATGAACTCAACTAATTTATTAAAATCATCTTTATAATTAATTGTAGCTTCACTTGGATGTAATCCAGCACTAGGATAAAAAATATCATATTTTTTACTTAATTCTTGTGCTTTTAAATTAGTTTCATGAGAAAAACCAACTAATATTATCTTTTTAACATTATTATCTTTACATCTACTTATACAAGAATCTAAATCTTCCTTAAACTCATCTTCAAATAAATGTGAATGTGTATCTATCATCAAATCACCACTTATACTACATATTTTTAAAATCAGGAATTGGTGTATATTTAACCTTATAAACTAATTCACGCATTCTCTCTAAATCAATACCATACTGACTCTTAAATCCCTTAATAGCATCATCAAATTGCTTTAATAATTCATTTCTTGTTTTTAAAAATTCTTTTATACCATTATATTCACAAAATACAGGATACATCTCTTCATCTGTATATCTTGGACCACCATATCGGTATACTACACCATCTTCATTAGGTGTAGTAGCTTTTATGAATTTTTGCATAACATAAGCTTTTCTTTCTAATTCAATATAATCTTCTGAAATCTTACTTAATGAAACAACATTAGGATTATTATTGAAATTATCAGGATTAGCAACATTACCACCACCACGAGTAGCTATTACTACTTCGAATCTATCATTGTTTCTATATTCAAGTATTTTCTTTAAAGTCTTAATATTATCAATAGTCTTAGGTAATTTACGTATTTCATCTATAACAATATCATAACATTCATTAATATAACTATTTCTAAAATTAACTATATAATTAGCAATTCTCTTATCTAAAGAACTATTATCTTCTTCTATCTTTTCTTTTTTCTTAAACTTTTCTTCTTCTAATAAAACTCCAGCCTCAACCCAATATTCATCAACATGAAAACAATTCATACAAACAAATTTATTGTATCCACCTTCAATTGTCTCATTAGAATTTAATAATCTTCTTTTACCATCCTTATCAATAGTAAACTCCCTCATAGCTTTGTTATTACACTGACTACATTTTAAATAATCTACAAATGAACCCATATAATATAACCCCCTATAGAAATAATGTAATTAAATTATAACATTATTCATAGAAAAATTAAAATGAGGATTTCTCCTCATTAAAATTAATATGTTGCTTCTACCATTGATTTACAAAAATTATAAATATAATCTCCAGAATCTTCGCCATGTTCTTCAATAATCTTAACAATTGCAGAACCTACAATAGCACCATCACTAATAGCACACATCTTCTTTACAGCATCTGGATTAGATATTCCAAATCCTATCGCAACAGGAACATCAGTATATTTTTTAATCTCATTAACTATTTCAGCTAAATCAAACTTAAATTCACTTCTCATACCAGTTACACCTAAAGATGATACTAAATAAATAAAGCCTTTAGCATCACTTGCTATCATCTTAATTCTATTTTCACTAGTTGGAGCTATTAAACTAATAACTTCTTGATTATATTTTATAGCTACCTTTTCTGCTTCCTTCTTTTCTTCATAAGGCATATCAGGAATAATAATACCTAACATATTTAATTCTTTACATTTCTTAAAGAACTTATCATATCCATATGAAAATACTGGATTTAAATATGTCATAAATACAAGTGGAAAATCAGGATGCTTCTTTCTAACATTTCTAACCATATCAAATATCTTATCAGTAGTTGTACCACTCTTTAATGCTCTAATATCTGCCTTTGTAATAACACTACCTTCAGCTATTGGATCACTAAAAGGAATTCCAATTTCTATTAAAGAAACTCCAGCATCAATCATTCTATCAATAAATAATTCAGTAGACTTTAAATTAGGATCACCAGCAGTAACAAACGCAATAAATGCTTTTTTATTAAACACATCTTTAAAATTACTCATTGATATCTACCCCCAAATATCTAGCAATAGATGCACAATCCTTATCTCCTCTTCCGGATAAATTAACAACAATTATCTTATCCTTACTCATTTTAGGTGCTATCTTTAAACAATAAGCAACCGCATGAGCAGATTCAACTGCAGGAATAATTCCCTCACATTTAGATAATTTTAAAAATGCATCAACAGCCTCTTTATCAGTAATAGGAACATATTTTGCTCTACCTATAGAATTCAAATATGCATGTTCAGGACCTATGCCTGGATAATCTAGTCCAGCTGAAATTGAATATACTTCATCTATTTGTCCATATTCATTTTGACAGAAAATAGATTTCATTCCATGAAATACTCCAATACTACCAGTTGTAATAGTAGCAGCTGTCTTATTAGTATTTACGCCAAGACCTGCAGCTTCACATCCAACAAGTTCAACACTCTTATCATCAATAAAATTAAAGAACGCACCCATTGCATTAGAGCCACCTCCAACACAAGCAATAACCATATCAGGGAGTCTTCCTTCCTTTTCCATCATTTGTTCTTTAATTTCTTTACTTATGACAGACTGAAAATCCCTAACAATAGTTGGAAATGGATGTGGGCCCATAACAGAACCTAATACATATAATGTATCACTCATTCTATTACTCCACTCTTTCATACACTCATTAACTGCATCTTTTAATACTCTACTTCCACTCTTAACGGGATGAACCTTAGCACCTAATAATTCCATTCTAAACACATTAAGTGCTTGTCTTTTAGTATCCTCCTCACCCATAAATATTTCACATTCCATATCCATAAGTGCACAAGCAGTCGCAGTAGCTACACCATGCTGTCCAGCACCAGTTTCTGCAATTATTCTAGTCTTACCCATCTTTTTAGCAAGTAATACCTGTCCTAATACATTATTAATCTTATGACTACCAGTATGATTCAAATCTTCTCTTTTTAAATATATCTTCGCTCCACCTAATTCCTTAGTTAACTTTTCAGCATAATATAATCTAGATGGTCTATTAGCGTACTCCTTTAATAAATACTCTAATTCCTTCTTAAATTCAGGATCATCTTTATATTTATTATAAGCTTCTTCTAATTCTAATACTGCATTCATTAATGTTTCAGGAACATATTGTCCACCATATATACCAAACTTTGAATTGCTCATTTTCTCACCCTTTCAATAAATTCCTTCATCTTGTTATAATCCTTATATCCATTTGTTTCAACACTTGATGAAACATCAACACAATAAGGATTCAATTTCTTTATATTATCAATATCATCAATATTAATTCCACCAGCTATAAAAAACTTCTTATCACCATTGATAATATTCCAATCAAACTTCATTCCCTTACCAGGATCTATATTATCATATAAAACATAATCACAATATTTACTATCTCTATATGCATTAATAATAGGTAAATTTGTAAATTTCTTTATTTCTAATATATATTCATCACTCTCATCACCATGTAGTTGAATATAATCAATAATACCCAATTTTACAACCTCTTCAATTAAAGAAATATCATTATTTCTAAATACACCAACAACCTTTATATTAGAATCTAATTTATCCTTTAATTCTTCAGCCTTACTTGGAGTAATTGTTCTTACCTTGTTTAAAGCAAACACAAAACCAATAAAATCGGGCTTTAAGATATTAGCATATTCAATATCTTCATTTCTTCTTAAACCACATATCTTAACAAGCATCCTTAAACTCCTTAAGTGTCTTACTAATATTACTTGATTTCATTAATGCTTCACCAACTAATACACCATTTAACCCAGCTCTTTTAATTAAAAGAACATCATTACTATCCTTAATACCACTTTCAGATATTAATATAATATCCTTATATTTTTCTCTTAATATTCTTGATAAGCTATTATCAACACTAAAGTCCTTTAAATTTCTATTATTAACACCAATTACTTTAGCACCGCACATAATTGCATTATTTATTTCATCTTCATTATGTGTTTCAACTAAACAAGAAAGTCCTAAACTATGAGCCAAATTGATGAATTTCTTTAAAGTATCATTATCCAATATTGCACATATCAATAATATTAAATCAGCACCTAT
The DNA here is from genome assembly GCA_017542485.1 of Acholeplasmatales bacterium. GTDB lineage: Bacteria > Bacillota_I > Bacilli_A > Acholeplasmatales > Anaeroplasmataceae > Anaeroplasma. Next base: position 5,531 of record JAFXXC010000078.1, on the reverse strand, counting down.
TAATTTTGCTTCATAAATTTGATATTCATCAAATATAAAATCCTTTCTTAATACTGGAATACTAACATTCTTCTTTATATTAATTAAATGCTCATCACTACCTAAAAAATAATTTGGTTCTGTTAAACAGCTAATACAATCAGCACCAGATGCTTCATATTCTTTGGCTATATCTAAATAATTATAATTCTCTTTTATAATTCCTTTTGATGGTGATTTATGTTTACATTCACAAATATAAATAAAATCCTTTTTCTTAAATAAATCATAAAACCTATATTCTAATTTATTAGGCACTATAACTTTCTTCTTTAATTCCTCTAAAGGTAATTTATTTTTGATGATATCATAGTCTGCTTTTCTAGCTTTAACAATATCATCTAATATCATTAGTAACCTCCACTAATTTATTTAATGTTTTTAATGCATTACCACTATCAATTGATTTCTTTACTTCAACGATTGCTTCATCGATTGAAATATCTTTGCATACATGAAGTGCACATGCGCTATTTAGTACAACAACATCATATTTAGGTCCTTTTTTACCATTTAAAATATCTAATGCAATTTGTTTATTAATATCTGGTGTACCACCTACTAAATCACTATGTTTTGATAACATAAATCCATAATCCTTTGGATTTAATTCATATTCTACAATTTCACCACCATCTTTAAATTCGGCTACATAAGTTAAATCAGCAGTACTAATTTCATCTACTCCATCCATACCATATACAACCATGGCACTCTTTAATCCCTTACGCTTTAATACTTCACATACAGGTCTTACTAATTCTTTTTTATAAACACCAAGTACCATATGAGTAGCATTCATAGGATTAATAAGTGGACCCATGATATTATAAATTGTCTTAATACCTAATGCTTTTCTAATAGGTCCAACAAATCTCATTGCTTGATGATATACAGGAGCAAATAAGAATACTATTCCTGCCTCATCAAGTACTGGCTTAGCATGTTTTGAAGCAAAATCAAATTTTACTCCTAATGCCTCAAATAAATCACCACTACCACACTTGCTTGAAACACTTCTATTACCATGCTTAGCAACCTTAACTCCACATGATGCTATAACTATTGCAGAAACAGATGAAATATTGAATGAGAATGATCTATCTCCACCTGTACCAACAATATCAAATACATCATAACCAGGATTAATAATTTCAGCAACTTCAAGCATTGCCTTAACAGCTCCTACAACCTCTACAGGCTTTTCACCTTTAATAGATAATGCTGTTAAGAATGCACCTGTCATCGCAGGATCAACCTCATTTTTCATAATTGCTAATATAGCATTAAACATTTCTTCTTCTGTTAAATCTTTACCTTCTGTTAATTTTAATAATAATTCTTTCATAATCTCACCTCAAAAAATTCTTTAATATTTTCATACCGTCTAAAGTCAATATAGACTCTGGATGAAATTGCATTCCATAAATTGGATATTTTTTATGTTCAACTGCCATTATTTCATTATCAGAATTATAAGCAGTTACCTTTAATTCATCACTTTCTCCAAAACCAATAAGAGAGTGATATCTAGCAACATCTATTTCACTATCTAATCCCTTAAATAAATAACTATTATTATCTATTCTCACTTTATCTTTTTTTCCATGACATATTTTCTTAGCATTTCCAATTGTTAATCCAAATACTTCACAGATAGCCTGATGTCCTAAACATACTCCTAATATAGGTATATTGTGAATACTTCTCACAATATCTTCAATTATTCCAGCATCCTTTGGTCTACCAGGACCAGGAGATAAAATAATATGACTTGGATTTAATTTAATTATTTCATCTACACTTAACTCATCATTTTTTATAACCTTTATATCAGGATTTATAGTTCCAACAAATTGATATAAATTAAAACTAAATGAATCATAATTATCTACAAGTAAAATCATTTTCTTCCCCCTAAAGCCTCTATTGCTTTAAAAGTTGCCATTGCTTTATTTTCAGTTTCCATGAACTCAGCCTCAGCATTACTATCCATTACAATGCCTCCACCAGCTTGTAAATACACATCATTGCCTTTTTTAATTATAGTTCTGATAACAATACACATATTCATATTATCTCTAAAATCTATATACCCTAAGGCTCCACCATAAATTCCTCTTCTTTCTTCCTCTAATTCATCTATTATCTCCATCGCTCTAAGCTTTGGAGCTCCAGATAATGTACCAGCAGGAAGAATAGATTGTAATGCATCTAAAGATGTTAATCCATTTTTTATTTTACCTACTACAGTAGATGAAATATGCATTACATGTGAGAATCGCAATACTTTCATATAATCCAATACCTTAACAGTACCAAACTCAGATACTCTACCAACATCGTTTCTACCTAAATCAACTAACATATTATGTTCAGCTAATTCTTTTTCATCAGATAATAATTCATGTTCTAATCTATCATCATCTAATGTATCTTTACCTCTAGGTCTCGTACCTGCAATAGGATAAGTAGAAATAATATCGTCATTTTTCATACATAATGTTTCAGGAGAAGCCCCTGCTATCTCCAAATCATCATTTCTTAGATAATACATATAAGGAGATGGATTAATACTTCTTAAATTTCTATAAGCTTCAAATAAAGATCCTTTAATTTCTCCTTTAAATCTTCTAGAAAATACGCACTGAAATATATCACCATCATAAATATATTTCTTTACCTTATCTAATTTCTTTTTATATTCATCCTTTGAATCAATAGATTCAGGTTTCTTAATTATTTCAACCTTTTCAATATCAATCTTAGGTGATTTGAAAATCAATTCCTTAATATTATTAATATCAGTTATAGCCTTCTTATATTCACTCTCTATATTGTTAGTTTTAATATTACAAATAATTATTACCTTTTGCTTAAATGCATCAAAAGCTATTACCTTATCAAATAACAATAATTCAAAATCATTAAATTTAGCATTATCATTTGAATTTAATTTAAGCTTTGGTTCTAAATATTTATATGAATCATAAGCAAAATATCCAACAAATCCACCACAAAATGGAGGTAACCCTTCAATCATAGGAGCTTTATAATCATTTAATATTTTCTTTATTTCGTCTATAGGCTTCTCACTATAAAACTCTTTATCTCCAATTTTAACTTTATTATCTTTACAAGATATACTTAAAATAGGATCAAAACCTAAATATGAATATCTAGAAAACTTAGAAACATCTACTGATTCTAGTAAATAAAATTTATTGCTTCTTTCCTTAATATTTCTTAACACATTCAAAGGTGTTAAAGAATCACTTAAGAATTCTTCATATACAGGAACAATATTATAATTTTCATATTTTAATAAATCCTTTAATTCTATCATCTTGTTACCTCCTAGATATAAAAAAAAGCCTGTCCTATACATAGGACAAGCATTAAAAGCCTGCGGTACCACCTAAATTGCTTAATAAATAAGCCACCTCAATTGGATGCCATCACATCCTCAACTCTATAACGGGAGTTCCCGTGTCGGCTACTTAATTTCACCTTCCCCTCAAAGGCCCAACATTAAATCCGCTCTCTGCAACATCACACCAACCGTTGCTCTCTGAAAGTGCGCTTTTTAAATACTTCCTTCTCATCAGTTTGATAGTATTGTATATCATTTATTTTTCAAAGTCAAACATTATTTAAAATTTTTTTATTATTTATGTTTTATAAATATCATTTCACTAAAATTTACAATATTCGAATTATATTTTTTAAATATAATTATAATAATACTCTTTTTTATAAAGCAACCATATTGAATTTTCATAATTATAAATATATAATTGTAATAGTAAAATTAAAAAGAAGGAGAAAATAAAATGAAAAAATTTTTTGCTGATTTTAAGGCATTCATTTCACGTGGTAACATCCTTGACTTAGCTGTCGGCGTTGTTATCGGTGGTGCATTTAATGCTATTGTAACAGCACTTGTTAACATCTTATTAAGTGTTTGTACTTGGGCTGTTCCAGGAGGTCTTAAAGGATTAGTTACTGTACTTCCTGCTGCAAATAGCGTACAAGAAGGTATGAATAGTGCTATTGGATTGGGTCAAAAGTTCGCAGCTAGTGATTTACAAACATTAGGTGAGAAGCTAGCAGCTGTAAACTATCCTGATTTAAATAAAGCTGCAGAACCTGCTGCTTGGACTACTGCTGTTGAAGGTGCTAAATCTACTATCATAAGTAAATATACTTTACATGGTACTACTTACACTTACAATATGTCTGCAGTTATCGACTGGGGTGCATTCATCAATGCAATCATCACTTTCATTATCATTGCATTTACATTATTCATTATTGTAAAAGCTGCAATGGCTAGTGCTAAAAAACGTGCTGAAATGAAAGCTAAGATTGAAAAAGAAAAATATAAAAAGTGGGCTGAAGCTCATCCTGAAGAAGCTGCTGAATTAGAAGCTAAGAAAGCTAAAGAAGCTGAGGAAGCTGGTAAACCAGTTGTTGATCCAGTTGTTGCTTTACTTGAAGAAATTCGTGATACCTTAAAAGATAAAGACGAAGCAAAAGCAGAATAAAAAGAAAAACACTTCGAATAAAATCGAAGTGTTTTATTTTGCCTATACCATAGCAATATTATAAATAGCATCCTCTAAATTATCATTATCATCATAATTTCTAAATGAAACATGTGATCCTTCTATCCAGGCACATAATACCTTATATTTACCAAATATCTTATCATTACCAGCTTCAACAGTAAAATATTCATATAAATCTAGATTCATACTATATGCTAAAATAATTTTATGGCATAAGGTAGGTTCAATAAATGCCTCAGGCATAGTAATTATTACATATTCTAATTGATCCTTAGAAGAAATATCAACCTTGAAATCTTTTTGTTGATATGGAAATGCCTCATGATGATCATCATAAATCTTTAAAAATAATTCATAAATATACTTCTCTTTTTCAGTTAAGATATGACTTAATACTTTAACAGGATCATTATCATACATTTTTCTAAAAGCTTCATGTTCACAATAATATCTAATATTCATTTCAATCACCTAATATTATGATATACCATTTGTTATGATAATTCAATAAAAATAAAGGGTGTCCCAAGACACCCTTAATGTTTAATATAAATACTATCTAAGTAAATCTAATTACTCAATGATGTCAACTACTGAACCAGCACCAACTGTTCTACCACCTTCACGGATAGAGAACTTTGTACCTTGTTCCATAGCGATTGAGTGAATTAACTCAACTGTCATAGTTGTGTTATCACCAGGCATAACCATTTCAGTACCAGCAGCTAAAGTAATGATACCTGTAACGTCTGTAGTACGGAAATAGAATTGAGGACGATAGTTAGTGAAGAATGGAGTATGACGTCCACCTTCGTCCTTTGATAATACGTAAACTTGAGCAGTAAACTTATTATGTGGAGTAACGCTCTTTGGTTTAGCTAATACTTGACCTCTTTGAACTTGGTCACGGTTAATACCTCT
>JAFXXC010000077.1 GCA_017542485.1 Acholeplasmatales bacterium | reverse complement strand
TTTTTTATGTTAAAAACGTATACCATAGTAAACGTTTTCTTACATATGAAATTTTAGCATATATATATATATATCAAGGGTCAAAATGAATTTTTATCAAATTGTTTGTTTACAAAAAATACACTTATTGATTTACTAGAGTTTATATTTAAGAATAAAAAAATCACTGAATTCCATTATGAATTCAATGATTTTTTCCATTCTTGTTCTATTTCTTTTAATTTTCTAAATCTGTGATTTAATCCAGATTTTGTTAAATTTGGATCATATTCTTCATGAATTATATCTAATAATTCCATTAAGGATGATTCTTTATTTTCTTTTCTAACTTTCATTACCATTAATAATTTTGAATCTAATTTCTCTAATGGATAATTATATTCAATATATTCAATAGTTTTTAATTGTTCTAATGCTGCTTTATTTGTTTTATTTTGGTTAGCAACATCTAAATTAATTGTTCTTTTGGCTGTCGCTGCTATTTCTTTAGTTATTATTGTATTTTCATAATATTCCATTTCAGTTGAAACACCAATTAAATACATAAAATCACCAATAGATTGTTTTTTCTTTAAATATAATATTAAATTATTTTTTCTTTTAGCAATTCTTGCATCAAAATCAAATGAATTTAATATTTTTTGTAAATATAATATATTATTTTCACTAATAGATGCTATTTCTAAATGTGATGTTTTACTTTTAGGATCATTAACACTACCCTTAACTAAAAATGCACCTCTTATATATGCTATTTTATCTTGTTCATCTTCTATTTCATTATCATTTGATAATAATAAATTATAATCTTCAACAAGCATTTTAGATGTGATTAAATCTATTTCACAAGAATAAATTGTTCTATTATCAAGTCTGTTTATTACTCTTGATAATAATTCAAATGACATACCAGGATATTCTTGTTTAACAAGTGAAATAAATCTTCTTGTAACTCCTAAATTATTACAACTAAATATAACTTTAATTTCTTTTCCAAATGTTACTTCACTAGAAAAATCAAGCATAGCCTTAAGCTCTGCTTGATTAAATTCATCTATTCTTAAAAGATCATTTTTCACATCTGATGAAAAGCTCATATTATACACCACAAATTCTTAATATTTCATTAAATTTATTAATAACAAAATCAGGTTCGGCATCTAACATAATTTCAGGATTTTTAATATATAATACACCACATGATTTAATATTAGCAGCTTTAGCAGCCATTATATCATTTAATGTATCACCAACATATAATACCTTAAGATTTTTATTCTCTAAAGTATTTGTATTTTCTTCATTTTCTGAATCATTTATAGTTTTATTTTCTAATATATCTATTGCATATAAAATACTATCTGGTGCTGGTTTTGGTTCTGATACATCCTCACTACTTACTATCACATCCATAAATTTATCAATACCAAATAATTCTAACCCATGTTGTAATAATGCTTTAGCCTTACTTGATACTACGCCAAGCTTAAAGCCCTTTTTATGTAATACTTCTAAAGTATCATATACACCAGGGAATAATTTTACTACATCATCATGATTTGCTACATTATATTCTCTATAATAAGAAATCATACTTTGGATTTCAGCCTCATCATTTGAATATCTACTAAATGTTTGATATAGTGTAGGACCAAAGAATGAATCTAATTCTTCATCAGTTAACTGATGATCTGGCCTAAAATGCTCAAATGTATGAACAAAGCTTCTATCTATTAATAATCTGGAATTCAATATTGTACCATCTAAATCAAATAAAATTGCATCAGGAATATTTTCTTCAATAAAATGAATAATATCATAATATTTTTCTTTAGGTCCTTTAAATCTCTTTATAATTAAGAATGTCACTCCACCTATAATAAATAAAACACTAGTTAAAATAGATACAGGAATAGGTCCCATCATAAGTGGTTCTGATACTCCACTATTTAATCTCAAGCTTTCAGTGAATATTCTTACACTTCCATACCATATTAAATAAATACCACCCATATCACCTGATAATAAATGCTTCTTATCTTTTCTTCTAATAATAAACATAAATATTACACCACATAAATTTAATGTTCCTTCATAGAAGAATACTGGATGACGTTCAGCTCCACTAATATACATTTGTCCACCAAATAATCCATGTACCAAATTCTTATACCATTCAGTTTGGATAACTGGTCCATATAATTCATGGTTAAAGAAATTACCCCATCTACCAAATATTTGACCAATTAAAATAGTTGGCATAGCGGCATCTAATAATCTATATAAACTAATACCTCTTTTTCTACTAAAAACAATTAATGTAATTACAACAACAATTACTCCACCTTGAATACCTAATCCGGATAATCCTTCAAATGATCCGTTTCTAAACCCTAATACTTCGGCAAAGCTATTAAATGAAGATATATTAAATAAAACATACCAAAGTCTAGCACCAATAATAGCAAGTGGTAATGAAATTAATGTACCTAAATAAATATCCTCACTTGAAATGCCAAGCTTTTTACCTTCTTTTAATAGAAATATGAAAGCAACAACTACACCTGTTAATATACATAAAGCATAATATGTAATTGTTATACTTCCAATCTTAAAATATGGTTCAATTAATAGCATTTTATTCCCCCTTACCAGCAGCTTTGCTATCAACCTTAGATACAAAATCTACGGCTGCGTTATGACCTAATAGCTTTAATTTTTCATTCATTGCTGCTGATTCAACTAATAATGCAACTGTTCTACCAGGTAATACAGGAATAGTAACCTTTGCTATTTCAGTATTAAAATATTTAATCTTCTCACTATCAAGACCCAATCTATCATAATACTTATTTTCATTCCATTCCTCTAATTCAACAACAAGTCTAATATTTTTTCTATCACGGTAGCTTGAAGCGCCAAACATAGTTACTACATCAACTATACCTATACCTCTAATCTCCATATACCTACGTAATATCTCAGGGCTTGAACCAATCAAATTACCAGGCTCTTTTTCAATTATTTCTACCAAATCATCTGCTATAAGCTGATGACCTCTTTTAATTAAATCTAAGGCAGTTTCTGATTTACCTATTCCACTTTTACCTATAATTAATGTACCCATACCATTTATATCCATTAATGTTCCATGAACAGATAGTCTTTCTGCAAAATTATCCTGTAAATATGAGAATAATTTAGATGATGATGGTGTTGTTCTTAATTTTGTTTTAAATAATGGAATATTATATTTATCAGCCATTTCATAAAATAATGAGTCAATCTTTACATTCTTAGAAAATACAATACAAGGAGGATTTAAAGAAAACAATTTTTCAACATTTTTCTTTCTTACATCTTCTGGTAATGTACCTAAAAATGCAGCGTCCTTACTACCAACTAATACCATTCTTTTATTGTCAAAAAAATCAAAGAATCCAGTGAATTCAAGTCCTGGTCTTGATACTTCATCAACAGTAATACATCTTGAAAGTCCTTTTTCACCAGCTAATAGTTCAAGACCATTATCTAATTGAAATTTACTTAACAAAATACTACGATTCATAGGCGCCTCCTAACTATTTTATAAACAAAATACTCTTCTATAATAACTAATAATGCTACATAAAATACCCATATTGCCTTAAAACTAAATATTGGATATAAATAATTCAACAATACAAATACTAAAACTGTAGTTATATATTTTAAAAATACAAATAACATATTCTTTTTATTTTTCAACAAGCACTCTGTAACTATAGCTAATGTTGAAAATAATATACTAATTCCAAGTGGTATTAAAAATACATAAAACTTATTTTCTAATACTAGGAATGCTTGAAATAATCCAATTAAACATAATGCTAATATATAATGAGCAATAAATCTTACAACACATAATGTTATATATCCCATTATTATATTTGCCTTAGAATATAATTTTACTTTATCAAGGCTCATAGATAATTCTTTTATTTTTTCTTTATCTTCAGCTGATGTCTCATCACTTTCTGCCAACTTATTAAGTATGTCCATTATTTCTTCTTTTTTATCTTTTTTCTTCTTAGCCATATAATCACCAGCTTCCATAGAATTATATTATATAATTCTTTTCTTTTCAATAAAACTCTATTTTAACAAAGGCTTTAAATACTTACCTGTATATGATATTTCTGAATTAACTATATCCTCAGGTCTACCACTAAAGATAACTTCTCCACCTTTATTACCACCCTCAGGACCCATATCAATAATATAATCAGCTAATTTAATTACATCTAAATTATGTTCAATAATTAATACAGTAGCACCTTGATCAGCTATTTTACCAATAACATTCATTAGCTTTTTTATGTCATCTACATGTAATCCAGTAGTGGGCTCATCCATTATATATAATGTAGATGGTGTAATTTTTGAATGAAGCTCATTTGCAAGCTTAACACGCTGTGCTTCACCACCTGATAGGGTAGTTGATGATTGACCAAGCTTCATATAACCTAATCCAACATCATATAATGTTTGTAATTTAGATTTAATCTTAGGAATTGAATCAAAGAATTCTAATGCCTCTTCAACTCTCATATCTAATACATCAGATATTGATTTATCCTTAAATTTAATAGCTAAAGTCTCTGATTGGAATCTCTTACCCTTACATACCTCGCAAGGTACATAAACATCTGGTAAGAATTGCATAGATATTCTCTTTACTCCATCTCCACCACAAGCTTCACATCTTCCACCTTTAACATTAAATGAAAATTTACCCTTATCATAACCTTTAATTTTAGCATCAGTTGTTTGAGCAAATAATTCTCTTATATCATCAAATACACCTGTATATGTTGCAGGATTTGATCTAGGAGTTCTTCCAATAGGCTGTTGAGATATTTGAATTATTCTATCTATAGCTTCTAATCCTTCAATCTTTTCTACCTCTCCAGGAACAATCCTTCTACTCTTATAAAGTCTAACATAAGCATTCTTAAATAATACTTCATTAATTAATGAAGATTTACCAGAACCAGATACACCTGTAATACATGTAATAACTCCTAAAGGTATCTTTACACTAACATTCTTTAAATTATTAGCCTTAGCACCTTTAATTTTAATCCATTTATTATTTAGTTTTCTTCTTTCTTTAGGAACTTCAATTTTCTTTTTACCTGTTAAATATTGACCAGTTAAGCTATTAGGATTAGCCATTACCTCTTCAGGTGTACCTTGAGCTACAACCTCTCCACCATGTATACCAGCAAAAGGACCAATATCAACTAAATAATCACTCATTCTCATTGTCTCATCATCATGTTCAACAACAATTAAAGTGTTACCTAAATCTCTCATTTCTTTTAATGTATTAATTAATCTCATATTATCTCTTTGATGTAGACCAATAGATGGTTCATCCAAAACATATAATACTCCAGTTAATTGTGATCCAATTTGTGTTGCTAGTCTTATACGTTGAGCCTCACCACCTGATAATGTATCAGCAGATCTAGCCAAAGTTAAATATTCTAATCCAACATTAATTAAGAAATGTAATCTATCAGTTATTTCTTTTATTGCAAGCTTTGCAATTTGTGTTTTTTCTTCTGATAATTTCAAATTCATAAACCAATCATATAAATTCTCAATAGACATATTACAAATATCAGCTATTGATTTATCATTGATTAATATGTTTAATACTGAATCATTTAATCTTTTACCATGGCATAAATTACATTCATTTTCTACCATAAAATTCTCAATCCATTCTCTTATCCAGTCAGATTGAGTTTCTCTATATCTTCTTTCAAATGTAGGGATAATTCCTTCAAATACATCCTTTTTATCATGAATTCTTCCTGATGTAGAACGTAATTTATAATCAATAATCTCATTTGAACCATATAATATTATCTTTTTCTTTTCCTTTGGTAATTTATCAAAAGGAATATCCATATCAATCTTATAATGTGCACATGTCTGTTTTAATACAGCATTATCCAAATTACCCTCATCATGATTTTTATATGGGATAATAGCATTATTATTTAATGATTTATCTCCTTCAATTATTAGATCCTCTGATATAGATAAATTTTTACCTAATCCATTACAGTTAGGACAGGCACCAAGTGGCGAATTAAAAGAAAATAGTCTTGGTTCCAAATTAGCTAATGAATAACCACATTCTGGACATGCAAAAACAGTTGAATAAAATTCTTCCTTATCATTACAATATAATACACAATATCCCTTAGATTCATTTACAGCCATCTCAACAGCTTCAAATACTCTTTCTCTTACGCCATCTTTCATAACAAGACGTTCAAGCACTACATATATATCATGTTTCTTAGTACGCTCTAATACTGGAGGATTCTCTAAATCAATCATTTCTCCATCAACAAGAGCTCTAACATATCCTAACTTTAAATATTTTTCAAAAATACCTTTATGTTCGCCTTTTTGTCTAAATATTACAGGAGCTGTAATATACATACGAGTACCATTTTCATGTTCCATAATCTTATCTACTATTTGATCAATAGAAAGAGATGAAATAGGTACATGATGTGTTGGACAATAAGGTGTACCAATACGTGCAAATAATACTCTTAAATAATCATAAATCTCAGTTACAGTTCCAACTGTTGATCTTGGATTATGAGAGGCGCTCTTTTGATCTATTGATATTGCAGGTGATAAACCCTCAATAGAATCAACATCTGGTTTTTCATTTCCACCAATAAATTGTCTTGCAAAAGACGATAAAGATTCAACGAATCTTCTTTCACCTTCTTGATATATAGTATCAAAAGCCAAGCTTGATTTACCAGAACCAGATACACCAGTCATAACAATTAATTTATTTTTAGGTAATTCTATATTAATATTTTTTAAATTATTTTCTCTAGCACCACGTACTATTATCTTATCCATAAAAATCACTTCACACTTCATATTTATAGAATGAAATTCTATACCATTATAATATATCACATTTTTATTAAAACTGCTAATAAAAAGCATAATCTTAACTCAATTATGCTTTTTTATATTTGTATATTATTTTTCTCCTATTTTTTTATCAAAGGCCCACCGCTTTTTAGTAGTGAGCCTTCAAAAAAATTTATTGAGTTGTAATAATGTCATTTTATATTTCATATTTTACAACTTTCTTTGATAGTCTAATTATATCATATTTTCCTTAGAACCAAATCTTAATTTTAATAAATCCTTCTCATTAACATATTTTAATACAAAACTATTATTGTTTAAAAAATCTATTAGTTCTTCTTTACCATAAAAATAATATGTCATTGATGGTATAAGCCATGATTTTTCAACTATAGTAAATGAATAAATAAATATAAATCTTTTAGCTCTAATAGTTTTAATATTTACTTCTTTAATATATACAAAACCATTAGATATTTTATTATCTTTATATTCAAGTTTATCAATATCATATAGCTTTATTAAGCCAAAAGCTATAAAAGATAATAGTAAAAATATACCAAATACTGTAAGAAACATAATACCAATATTTATAAATATATCAGTTGTATTAATATTACCATTTACATAATTAATTGGCATAAATATAGAATATACAATTATTTCTATTGGTAATATAGAAACTAAAGTTAATGATAAACCGAATTTAAACATATAGTTTCTTTTCTTTTTCATTCTTTTATTTTCTCTAAAAATTCAGTTTCTTCCATAATATAAATACCTAAAGCTTTAGCTTTATCGTATTTAGATCCAGGATTTTCACCTAATATTAAAATATCAGTTTTTTTACTAACAGATTCTGATAAGGCACCACCAAATGATTCAATTAATGCCTTAGCTTCAGTTCTACCCATTGATTGTAATGTGCCTGTTAATACACATTTTTTGTTAGTAAAATAATTAACTTTAATATCACCCATATTATATGTCATATTTAATCCTAATTCCTTTAAAGAATTGATTAGATTAATATTATATTCATTATGCATATATTCATATATAGATTTAGCAATAACATCACCACAATCAGGAATATTAGATATGTCTTCTAATGTCGCAGCCATAATATTATCAATATTACCATATTTTTTACAAATAAGCTTACTTACTTTACCACCACAATGTCTAATACCTAATCCAAATAATAATTTATCTAAATTGTTTTCTTTTGATTTTTCAATTGCGTCTAAAAGCTTATCAATTGATTTTTCACCATATCCTGGTATTTTAATAAGTTCAGAATAACAACCCTTTAATTTAAAGATTGAAGGAATATCAGTAATATATCCTAATTCATATAAATCCTTAACTACCTTCTCGCCTAATGTATCTATATCATATGCGGGTTTTGATGCAAAATGAATTAATCCATTAACTAGCTTTTCTTTACAATTTGGATTAGTACAGTAATAATCAGCTTCTCCTTCAATTCTTACTAAATCGCTATTACAACAAGGGCATTTAGTAATCATTTTGAAAGGGATAAAATTAGCAGGTCTTTTTTCAATTATTGGTCCTACAACCTCAGGTATTACATCACCTGCCTTATGAATGATTACTGTGTCACCTACATGAATATCCTTATCATGTATATAATCTTCGTTATGTAATGTTGCCTTTGAAATTAAAGAACCTTGTACAAATACAGGCTTAAAATTCGCAACAGGTGTAATAACACCAGTTCTACCTACCTGATATGTTATATCTAATAATTCTGTAGATACTTCCTCTGGTGGGAATTTATATGCAATTGCCCATTTTGGATATTTAATTGTTTCACCAATAGTATTATGTAAATTAATTTCATTTACCTTAATAACAATACCATCTATATCATATGGTAATTCAGGTCTTATTTTAGCAATATTATCAATATATTCTATAACTTCATTAATATCCTTTGCATGCTTATACAGAGGATTAATCTTTAAGCCTAATTCCTTCATAGAAAGCAATGCTTCTTCCTGAGTTTTAACATTCTCATCCATATTATAATATAAAAAAGCATCTAGGTTTCTTTTCGCAGCTATTTTAGAATCTAGTTGTCTTACTGAACCAGCTGCGGCATTTCTACAATTTGCGAATAATTCTTCTTCATTTTCTTCACGTTCACGATTTAGTTCAATAAATGAAGCCTTAGGCATAAATATTTCTCCACGAACCTCTATATCAATAGGACGAGTTAATTTTAAAGGAATACTCTTAATTGTTTTAACATTATGAGTAATATTTTCGCCTATTTGACCATTACCACGTGTAGCGCCCCTAACTAATATGCCATTTTCATATTTAAGTGATACAGATAATCCGTCTATTTTTAATTCACATAAATAAGTAGCAGTAGGGGCAGCCTCTTTAACTCTTCTATCAAAATCCCATAACTCATCATAGCTAAAAGCATCAGCTAAGCTCATCATTTTAACTTCATGAGTTACTTTTTCAAATTTAGTTAATATTTCTCCACCTATCTTATTAGTTGGTGAATCAGGAGTTTTATATTCTGGATATTTTGTTTCTAAATTAATAAGCTCATTCATTAGCTTATCATATTCATAATCTTCCATAATAGGATTATCATTAACATAATAAGCTATTCCAGCATCATTTAATATTTTCTTTAATTCTTCAATTCTTAATTTCGTATCCATTTTTTCACCTAGATTCTTCTTATTGCAGGATGTGACGCTCTTAATGTCTTAATACCAAATTCAGGCTTAAAAGCAACTTTAATATTATCTCCATCAGTCGCCACAACAACACCATCGCCAAATGCTTTATGATTAATTTTATCTCCTGCTTTAAATGTATTAGGAGTTGATGTAGTTGTAGTAGTTACCTGTGGTTTACTAACTGTTGGTTTATTAATTATTGTATTTGCAAAGCCCTTATTATAATTTTCATATAAATTATGATTCATTTCTTGAATGAATAATGATGGAGCTAAACATTGTGTACTACCAAATCTCATTCTTACAGCTGAATTAGTTAAAAATAATCTTCTTTTAGCTCTTGTTAGGCCAACATAACAGATTCTTCTTTCTTCTTCCATCTCAAAATTATTCATAAAATCTATATTATCAGATGGAAAAATACCATTTTCCATAGCTACCATAAATACTGTTTTAAATTCTAATCCCTTAGCTTGATGGAATGTTGATAATCTTACACTATTTTTATTTTCAGTTTCATTCTTATCAGATCTTAATGCTAAATCTTGAAGTAAATAGTCTAATTTTTCTTTATTAGTTCCTTCATAAAAATCCTCTGATTCAGATAAAATAGATTTGAATTCTTTAATATTTTCTAATCTTTCTAAATCTTCATCTTCACTTGTATCAAGCATAGCTCTATAACCTGTATTATCTAATATCATATCAATTAAATCAGGTAATTTAACATTATCAAGTTGTGCACTAATAGTATTTATAATTACTTTAAAATCCTTTAAATTATGATATCCAATTCCAGAACCATTATAATAATCTATAGCTTCAAATAATGAAATATTTCTTTCATCTGATATTGCATCAAGCTTTGATATTATAGCAGCTCCTATTTTTCTTTTTGGCTCATTAACTACTCTTCTAAAAGAATAATTGTCTTCTTGATAAATTAATAATCTCAAATATGCAATCATATCCTTTATTTCTTTTCTTGAATAGAAAGATATTCCACCAAATATTTGATATGGTATTTTATTTTTAACTAATAAATCTTCAAATTCTCTTGATATATAATTAGCCCTATAAAGAATTGCAAAATCGGAATAATTATCTCCTAATTCTACATATTTTTTAATCTTTTCAATTATAAACATAACCTCATCATATGATGTCGCAGCGTGATAATATGTAGGCATATCTCCAGTAACATCATTTGATCTTAATGTCTTCTTTATTTGATTTGGATTCTTTTTAATAACATCATTTGCTAAATTTAATATCTCAGTTGTTGAACGATAATTCTTTTCTAGTAATATTAACTTAGTTTCTAAAAAATCTTTTCTTAATCTATTTATATTCTCAATTTTAGCTCCTCTAAAAGAATAAATAGATTGAAAATCATCACCTACTACAAATAGATTATGATGTCTTTGAGCTAACATAAACATTAAATCATATTGTAATGTATTAGTATCTTGGAATTCATCTACTAAAATATATTGGAATTTGTTTTGATATTTTTCTAATACATTAGGATTTTTCTTAAATAATTCAATTGTTTTTAATATCAAATCATCAAAATCAAATAAATTATTTTTTAATAAAAATTCATTATATTTAGGATAAACATATTCATAAGTCATTTTAACTTCAAAATCATGAATTTTAAAATCCATTTTATTTTTATCTTTTGAAATATATTTTAATATTTCTTTTGGTTTGCCTTCATAATTAGATTCTTTAATAATATCTTTGATTATTTTAGCGCCCTCATCATCATCAATAATTTGAAATCCAGACTTATATCCTTCTAAATATTTTATATCTTCTCTTAATACTCTAACACAAAATGAATGGAAGGTAGATACCCACATCCATTTAGTGTCCATATCAAGCATTTTTCCAATACGTTCCTTCATTTCATTAGCTGCTTTATTAGTAAATGTTACCGCTAAAACATTATAAGGATTAATTCCTAATTCATCTATAATATAAGATATTCTAGTTGTTAATACACGAGTCTTACCAGAACCCGCACCAGCCATAACCATTACAGGGCCTTCTGTAGTAGTTACTGCCTCTTTTTGTGATTCATTTAATCCTTCTAATAAATCCATACTAATCACCTAAGAATTCCTCATATGTTGTTTCCTTATCAGTTATTGAACCATCCTTATTAAAGGCAATAATTCTATTAGCAACAGTTTGTAATAATTCGGCATCATGTGATGAGAATAAAATATTACCTTTATAGAATGTTAATCCTTCATTTAAGGCTGTAATTGATTCCAAGTCTAGATGGTTTGTTGGATCCTCTAATACTAAAATATTAGGCGCTTCTAACATAAGCTTAGCAAACATACATCTAACTTTTTCTCCACCTGATAATACATTACATTTTTTCAAAGATTCTTCTCCAGAGAATAACATTCTACCTAACCAGCCTCTAATAAAAGTCTCTGTTTGGTCTTCAGGAGAATATTGTCTTAACCAATCAACTAAAGATAGATTCTTATCAAAATATTCTTTATTTTCTTGCATAAGATATCCAACATTAGTCGTAACTCCCCATTTAAATTTACCAGTATAATCAGTGTCTTTTCCACTTAAGATATTAAATAAAGTAGTAATTTGAACTGATGATTCAGCTAAAAAGGCAATTTTATCATTTTTATTTACTGTAAATGATAAATTTTTAAATACACCCTCTTTAGTCAAATTTTCAACCATTAATATATCATTTCCAACCTCTCTAGATGGCTTAAATCCAATAAATGGATAACGTCTAGAAGATGGTTCGATTTCATTAACATCAATCTTTTCTAATAACTTCTTTCTACTTGTTGCTTGACGTGATTTTGATTTATTAGCTGAGAATCTTGCAATAAATTCTTGTAATTCTTTAATCTTATCTTGAGCTTTTTTATTTTGGTCTTTGGCTTGTTTTAAAGCTAATTGACTTGATTCATACCAGAATTCATAATTACCAACATATAATTTTATTTTTCCAAAATCAACATCACAAATATGTGTACAAACATTATTTAAAAAATGTCTATCGTGAGAAACAATTAAAACTGTGTTTTCAAAATTCAATAAGAAATTCTCTAACCATCTAGTAGATTTATAATCTAAGTTATTTGTTGGTTCATCTAATAATAATATATCAGGATTTCCAAATAAAGCTTGTGCAAGTAATACTTTAATTTTTAATTTGGCATCTAAATCACCCATTAATGTATAGAAATATTCTGAATCAACACCTAATCCTGCAAGTAATGTTTCGGCATCTGACTCTGCCTCCCATCCACCAAGCTCCGCAAATTCTCCTTCAAGCTCGGCAGCGAGTACTCCATCCTCGTCGGAAAAATCTTCTTTTTCATAAAGCTTATCCTTCATATCTCTAACTTCAATAAGTCTTTTATGGCCTAATAATACTGTGTCTAAAACAGTATATTCATTATAAGCATTTTGATCCTGCTTAAGTGTTGACATTCTTTCATTCTTATCAATAACAACTTCACCAGTAGTAGATTCTATTTCTCCTGATAATACTTTTAAGAATGTTGACTTACCAGCACCATTAGCGCCAATAATACCATAACAATTTCCTTTAGAAAAAGTTAAATCAACATGCTCAAAAAGCTTTCTTGATCCATATTGAATTCCTAAATTTACAGTTTTTAACATAAATAATTCTCCTCTATATTCGAACAATAAGGGCTCCCTTGGGAGTCCCTATTATTTTATATTTTAAATGATGACTTTAAGCCACATGTTCTATTAAATACAAGTTTATCTTTAGAAGAATCCTTATCAGTAGTATAATAACCATTTCTAATAAATTGGAAATGATCTAAAGGCTTTGTATCCTTTAAAGATTCTTCTACAAATCCATTCATAATAATTAATGAATTTGGATTTAATTTTTCCATAAAGTCCTTATCTTTGTTTTCTTCATCTTCATCTAATAATAATGGCTCAAACAATCTGAACTCAGATGGAATAGCTGTAGTAGCCTCAACAAAATGAATATTACCATTAGGCTTTCTTTCATCAAATCCAGAACCAGAACGAGTAGCTGGATCATATGTTGCATGAATTAATGTAATATTACCATCGCTATCCTTTTCAACTGATGTAGGTGTAACAAAATATGCATGCATAAGTCTAACCTCAACACCAATAGCGGCACGTTTCCATTTCTTGTTAGGTTTTTCCTCTAAGAAATCTTCACGTTCAATATATACTTCACGTGAGAAAGCTATCTTTCTATTACCTAATTCTTCATTTTCCTGATTATTTGGACAATCTAAATATTCTATTTGACCTTCAGGATAATTATCAATAATAACCTTAACTGGATTAATTACTGCATTAGGTCTTAATGCTTTTAATTTTAAGTCGTTACGTAATTCTTCATCTAATTGGAATGAATCAACAGTTGAATTAACTCTTGATAGACCTGTACTTAAGATAAAGTTTCTAATTGAATCAGGTGTGAATCCTTTTCTTCTTAATCCACATAAAGTAGGCATTCTAGGATCATCATATCCTGAAACCTTTTCACCTTCAACTAAAGCTCTTAAATATCTTTTACTCATAATTGTATTAGTAATATTAAGTCTACCAAATTCATATTGATGAGGAACATGCTTCATTTCACACTTCTCAATGAACCAATCGTATAATACTCTATGATTGTCATATTCTAAAGAACATAATGAATGAGTAATTCCTTCAAATGAATCTTGAAGTGGATGAGCAAAATCATACATAGGATAAATACACCATTTGTTACCTTGTCTATGATGATTAATATGTAAGATTCTATACATTGCAGGGTCTCTCATATTAATATTAGGAGAAGCCATATCAATCTTAGCTCTTAATGTCTTCTCTCCATCCTTATATTTACCATTCTTCATTTCTTCGAATAGTTTTAAATTTTCTTCAACACTTCTATCTCTACAAGGTGAATTAATACCAGGTTCAGTTAATGTACCACGATATTTACTCATCTCTTCTTGTGATAAGTCATCTACATATGCAAGACCCTTCTTAATTAATAATATAGCCTTCTCATATGTTGCATCAAAATAATCAGATCCATAAAATACATTAGTAGGCTTATAGCCTAACCAAGCTAAATCCTCAATAATACCTTCAACGAATTCCTTATCCTCTTTAGCTGGATTTGTATCGTCAAAGCGTAGATTTGTTGTTCCATTAAATGCCTTAGCTAATTCGAAGTTAGTAATAATAGCTCTTGCATGTCCTATATGTAAGTATGCATTTGGCTCAGGAGGGAAACGTGTAGCAATACTTTCTACTCTTCCTTCATCCAAATCTTGTTGCATAATTGTCTTAATAAAATTGTTAATTTCTGCCATAATATCACCCTTAAAAAAATCTAATACTATTATACAATAAATAAGCATAAAAATAAAACATTTTAATAATATATTATTAAAAGTTAAAAGTGGCCTAAGCCACTACTAAGTTTTTCTTTATCCACTTACCTTGTAAAAACCTTATAACAAATAATATTGCTCTTAAGATTTCATCTATAGCCATAGCCCACCAAACACCTACAAGGCCCATTTCAAGTACTATTCCAAATACATAAGATAAAACTGTTGCTACTAACCAACAAGAAATCATCGCAAGTATAGTAGGATACATTACATCTCCTGATGTTTGAAGTGCTCTAACCATAACCATATTAATTGCTCTACCAAATTCTAAAGCAATTTCAACTAACATTATTCTTCTACATAATACAATAACATCATTATTTGATGTAAATATTGCAAATATATTATCACTTAATAATGCCATAAATATCGCAGTAATTGTTGATACTACAATAGATACAATCATAGTCTTTAAAACCAACATTTTAGCTAATTTTTTCTCGTCAGAGCCTAAATACCTACCCAATACAATTTGCATACCCATACTAGTCGCATTAACAAATAAATACGTAATTGTAGCGATTAATGTAGAATATGTTTTAGCTATAGGGGCAGCCGCTTCAATGCTTCCACCAATTACATTAATAAATGATAAAATAACAATTTGTGTTAATGAATAATTTATAGCTTCCATCGCAGATGGTAATCCAATTCCAACTATCTTCTTAATTTCCCTAAACTTAATAGGGAATAATCCTTTAATATTTAAACTAATTCCAACTTTCTTTTTATATACAATATATAAAAGTATTACACCACATAATCTTGAAATAACTGATCCTAAAGCAACACTTAAAACTGGATCTAATTTGATTCCATACAAAAACAATAAATTTAATAAAATATTAATTAAATTAAAAGTAATTGAGATAATCAAACTAGCCTTAGTCAAATCATTACTTCTTAAAAAATTCTGGAATGTAATCATCATTGCTTGTAAAAATATACATCCACCATTAATCATCAAATATAAATTAGCACTATCTATAATACTATCATCAACCTGCATTAATACTAATATAGGTTTAGATAATGCAAGTAATAAAATAGCTAATATCAAGGATATACTCAAATAAAAATAATAAGCTATTCTATATAATTGTTTTTCATTATCTTTTAATCCTGCACCTTTATACTGATTAATAAGTATTAATGATGATGAGGCAAGTACACTAATAGCCACAACTAACAAATCTAAAACACTATTAGCTTGATTAATAGCAGTTGCTAAATTATCATTACTTACCATCAATTTATCAACATTACCTGCAAGTATTTGAAGTAATAATTCAATAAATATAGGAACTATTAAAATTGCTAAATATTTAATAGATACTTTCTTCATAAAATCACCTGACCTAAAGTATTATATTACTTTAAAAAATAAAGAAAACACTTATTTTTTATAAAGTGTTTTCATCAATTTTCGTATATTCTTTTTTCTTATTTATTAATTTATACTGGCTTAAAAACATAATAGGCACAATACCTAATCCTAAAATAAGTACAGGATATAATCCAAAACCAATATATGATAATGCATACATAGGTGCTCTTAACGAAAATATTTCAAAATCTCTTTCAGTCATTCCTATAAATACATTATTATTTACCTTTAAATATTCACAATATAATCCAAACATAGGAACAAATGTTAATGGGAATGATAATGCACAAATTGTACTAAATATATATAATACAATAGAATTCTTTACAAATAGTATTACAATAACACTACTCATAAATAATATAAAGCTTATTATTACACATATAATACTCTTATTTTTTCTTACTAACAATTGACTAATATAATTAACAATTATTTTTAAAAACTCAATTAAAACAATAAATATCGTAACGGCCTGAAATGATAAATTGTTTATATATAAATATAATGGAACAACATTATCCATTATTGGTTGAAACAAACCAAAAGTTATATGAAATATAACAAACCACCAATCAAGTCTAATAGGCTTTTTATCTTTATCTATAGAATTATATCTATTCTTTAGATCCTTATAAGCAAAAATAATAGGGAATATACAAATAATATAAAATACAGATGAAGCTATACTCAAAAACATAAATGAATTTTCTACATTAGATAATATTAATCCAGATGCTAAAGTAAATATAAGCTTACCTATATTAGAAGCTATCATAAATTTACCAACATTATTCTTCTTATCTCCAAAAGCAAATATTAGATTTAGTGGAATCGAATATAGTGCTTGTTGAAGCCCCATAAGACCAGCACAAATTATAATTGTAGTAATATTTATCTCAGAAAATGATAATATGGCTTCCGTAGCCATTATAGGTATAAAATGTAGCATAATACATAATACGCCATATTTTTGTATTAACTTTTTCAAAACGAACATAAATAATATAACGAATAAAGAATAAATGATTAAATATGCCATAGCCAATCTAATATCATTAGTTTCCTTTAAAATATATAAAGGAATAAAAACAATAATTATCGCATCAGCAATTGCTTTTAATAATTTATGCATAAATATTAAATTATCCTTACCCATCATATCACTTCCTAAAGCCAATTAATTATAATTCAACTTTATCCAAAATAAAAGAGGAGAAAATTCTCCTCTAAAATATTTTACTTCTTATTACTTAAATATTCATGAATTGATTTAGCACCAAGCTTACCAGCACCCATAGCACTAATAACTGTAGCAGCACCAGTTACGGCATCACCACCAGCATAAACGCCTTCTCTTGAAGTTAAACCAGCTTCATTAACAATAATACCACCATGGTTGTTTACTTCTAATCCCTTAGTTGTGTTCTTAATTAATGGGTTTGGAGAAGTACCTATAGCCATAATAACTGTATCAACATCTAAAACAAATTCAGAACCCTCAATTGGAACTGGTCTTCTTCTACCCTTTTGATCAGGCTCACCTAATTCCATCTTGATGCACTTCATACCAGTAACAAATCCATTCTTAGGATCTCTCTTATCATCAGGATTATTATAACCAATAATCTCTACAGGGTTATTTAATAACTTAAATTCAATACCCTCTTCCATTGCATGCTCAACTTCTTCTTTACGTGCAGGAAGTTCTTCCATAGATCTACGATATACAATATATACCTTGTCAGCGCCTAATCTTAAAGCAGTACGTGCAGCATCCATAGCAACGTTACCACCACCAACTACAGCAACCTTTCCACCCTTCATAATAGGTGTAACAGGGTCATCTAAATAAGATTTCATTAAATTTGATCTAGTTAAATATTCATTAGCTGAATATACACCTTGTAAAGCTTCACCAGGAATATTCATGAAGTTAGGTAAACCAGCACCAGAACCTACAAATATAGCCTCATAGCCCATAGAGAATAATTCATCAATTGTAAGTGTCTTACCAATTACAACATTAGTTTCAACATCTACACCTAATTCTTTTAATGTTTCAACTTCTTTAGCAACAATCTTCTTAGGAAGTCTGAACTCAGGAATACCATAAACTAAAACACCACCAGCTGTATGTAATGCTTCAAATACAGTTACCTTATAACCTAACTTAGCTAAATCACCAGCACAAGTTAATCCTGATGGACCAGAACCAACTATAGCAACCTTATGACCATTATCAGGAAGCTTAGTAGGCTTAGCCTTTGAATTTTCGTTATGATAATCAGCAACAAATCTTTCAAGTCTACCAATACCTACTGGTTCAAATTTAATACCAAGTGTACATTTAGATTCACATTGGCTTTCTTGAGGACAAACTCTACCACATACTGCAGGTAAAGTTGAAGACTTAGAAATAATTTGATAAGCCTCTTCAAAATTATTATTTTTGATTTCTTGAATGAAATCAGGAATATTTACATTAACGGGACATCCACTAACACAAGGACGATTCTTACAATTAAGACAACGCTTTGCTTCTTCTAAAGCAATAGATGCAGTATAACCTAATGCAACTTCTTTAAAATTATGAGCTCTTACAAGTGGATCTTGTGTAGGCATTTCATGCTTCTTTGGTTCAATTGCCATCTTACTTTACCTCCTTATTTAGTAGGTTACATACCTTCTCATGAGCCTTACGTTCAAATCCGAAATACATTCTTCCTCTTAACATAGCCTCATCAAAGTCAACCTCATATCCATTGAAATCTGGTCCATCAACACATGCAAACTTAGTAACTCTCTTACCATCTTGGATTAGAGTAAGTCTACATCCACCACACATACCAGTACCATCAATCATAATTGGATTCATTGATACAGTAACAGGTACATTAAATGGCTTAGCAGTTAATGTAACAAACTTCATCATGATAAGTGGTCCAATAGTAATAATCAAATCGAACTTTTCACCTGCATCTAACATTTCCTTTAGTGGAACTGTAACATTACCACCTCTAGCATATGATCCATCATCAGTCATAACATGTAATACATCAGAACATTCTTTAAATTCATCTTCAAGAATTACTAAATCTTTATTTCTAAAACCAATAATACTTGTTACATGAGCACCTAATTTATGGAATTCTTGTGCAACAGGCATAGCGATAGCACAACCAACACCACCACCAACTACACATACCTTTTTAATACCTTCAGTATGAGTTGGAACACCAAGTGGTCCTACGAAGTCTTGGATATATTCTCCTTCCTTCTTTTGGTTTAATAATTCAGTTGTAGCACCTACAACTTGGAAAATTATCTTAACTGTACCTTCTTTTGGATTACAACCAGCTACAGTTAGTGGTATTCTTTCTCCCTCTTCATTTACACGTAAAATAATGAATTGACCTGCCTTAGCCTTATTAGCAACTAAAGGAGCTTCAATTTCTAATTGTGTAACTGTTGGATTAAGACTTTTTCTTCTAACAATCTTATACATAAACAACGTCCCCTCTTTTTTTACAAATTCGTTATAAATTATACCAAATCTTAATTAATAATTAAAGATTATTTTTTATAAGCATCAGATATTAATTTCAAATCAGCTAATCCTATAGCCACCATAGACTCCAACACTACCTGTGCTCTTAAAATGATAGCAGCGTCATGACGACCTTCAATATCTAATTTTTCTATTTTACCATTAATTAAATTATAAGTTTCTTGTGTCTTACCTATAGAAGGTGTAGGCTTAACAAATGCATTAATTAATATTGGGTTACCATTAGAAATACCACCATTGATACCACCATTATTATTTGTTTTTGTTTTACCATTCTCATCAATAATAGGATCATTAAATTCGCTACCACGCATACTAGCACCTTTAAATCCTGTACCGAATTCAACTCCCTTTACTCCACCTACTGAAAACAGCAAATGAGATAATATTGATTCAATAGAGTCAAAATAAGGTTCACCCAAACCAATCTTAACACCATCAACACAAATTGAAACAATTCCACCAACAGAATCCTTCTCCATTACAGTATTTCTTAATACCTCCTGAAATTTAGAACTGTCGGTTTCTCCACCTAGATTTGTTATTTTAGTTGTAAATTTTACACCTTCAAGCATTTTCTTAGCAATGACACCAGCTGCCACAATTCCCAAAGTAATTCTTCCAGAAAAATGGCCACCTCCACGATAATCATTAAATCCATCATATTTACATAACGCAGTAAAATCCGCATGTGATGGTCTTGGGTGTTTAACTAAATTAGAATAATCTTTACTTCTTGTATTCTTATTTAGAAATCTTAATGATATAGGCGCTCCTGTAGTATATCCATTAAAAATACCACTATCGATTATGATTTCATCATCTTCAATTCTTGGTGTAGTTCCAAGACCTCCAGATTTCCTTCTAGATAAATCATAAGTAAAATCTTCCTCTGATAGCTTAATACCAGGCTTTACTCCATCGACTACTACGCCTACTCCACCACCATGGCTTTCACCATAAATATTTACACTAAATAATCTACCGAAATGGTTCATATCATCGCCTCGATTTCTTTTAATAAACCTATTATATCTAAAGGATATTTTTTATCCTGCCAAATCTCTTCAGCTTTAACTGCTTGTCCTACAAGCATTAATAAGCCATTCATATTAGAATTTGCATCCAATAATAATTGAGTTCTTTTTGGATTAAAAATAATATCAACAACATATTTACTTCTTTTAGCAATATCACTCTTAACAGGTGAAAAACCAACATTAGGAGACATACCTACAGGAGTTGCATTAACTAATAAATCAATGTTCTTATTTTCTAGTTCCAAATAAGTTATAGTCTCACTATTTTTAGGATTTCTAGATACATATTTAACATTACCACCCATATCAATAAGTGCTTTATAAAGTGCTAAAGATGCACCACCTGTACCCAAAATATAACAATCCTTGTTTTTAACTTCTACATTATAATAAACAAGTTCATTATAGAATCCAAAATAATCAGTATTATATCCAATAATCTTACCATCCTTATATGCTATAGTATTACAACTACCAATAGCTTTAGCCTCATCAGATATTTCATCTAAATATTTCATAACCTCAATCTTATAAGGAATAGTAACATTAAAGCCAGAATACTCACCTGTTCTTAATTTATTTATAATACCTTCAAGATCATTCTTATTACATTCAAGTAAAGAATAATCAGCATCAATATTATATGCTTCAAATATTTTTTTGTGTATGATTGGTGAATAGCTATGTGATAGTTTTTCACCTAATAACGCATATTTTTTCATTATTTTTTACCATTATATTTTGCAATTAATTCTCTTTGAAAATCTTTAGATGATTCTAATACACCCTCAAAAAATTCTAAATAATACTTTTCAAGCATCTTATCATCTAATTCTTTCAAATTTTTTGCCTTCAAGAATTCCTCTCTACTTTCATCTAAAACTTGTAATCCATTCTCAAGCTTATATTCGGCAACCATCTTAACTGCTTTCATTCTTTTAATATAAAGCTCAATCATTTGCTTATCTATTTCATTAATAATTGTTCTTGCTTCATCAAGTTTATTACTCATACTTAATAATACCTCCTAAGCTTTCAAAAACATCAAAAAAATCAGGGAAAGACTTTGTTATTGCTTCACAATTCTCAATAATTAAATCCCCATCCATTTTAAGTGTAGCCATTGCAAGTGCCATAACAACTCTATGGTCATTATGTGAATTAACAACTCCACCTTTTAGTCTATCAACTCCATAAATAATCATTCCATCAGGAAGCTCATCAATAGTCCCACCAAGCTTTTCGATTTCTTCTTTCATGCATGTGATTCTATCACATTCTTTTATTCTTAATCTAGAAGCATTAATAAATTTAGTAGTACCATTAGCTAATGAAGCCAGTACAGTTAATGCAGGTCCTAAATCAGGTGATTGACTGAAGTCAATTATTGTATTCTTTATATTATCAGTAGATACAGATAACAATCCATCATTATATAATAATTTTCCACCGAAATCCTCAACATCATTAAGTATTTTTTTATCACCTTGATTAGAATTCATATTCATTGCCTTAAGCTTAATATCAGCACCAAGCATATCAGCAACTAAGAAAAATGCTGACTGACTAAAGTCACCTTCTACCATATAATCATGAGCAATATATTTTTGATTTCCTTTAACAATAAATTTTTCATAATTCTCATTAACAACTTCAATACCAAACATTTTTAAAATATCGATAGTTAAATCAATATACCCCTTAGATTCCATAGGAGTAGTTATTTTTATTACACTATCTCCATTTAAAAGTGGAAGTGCATATAATAAACCAGTAATAAATTGACTAGAAATATCTCCTCTAATCTCATAAGTACCAGGCAATAGGGCACCTTCTACCTCAAGTGGTAAATAATCTTCATTACGCTTATATTTAATATTTTTTTTATCAAATATCTCAAAAAAAGAATCAAGTGGTCTTTTACATAAATTATTCTTACCAACGAAAGTACACTTATCCTTAATAGTCATTGCAATAGGAATCATAAATCTTATAGTAGATCCACTTTCATTTGCATCTATAACATCACTTACTCTTTTTACTTTACTACCAACTATTTCAAGGTAATTATCATATTCAGTTATTTTTGCACCCAAAGCTCTCATCGCATTAATTGTTGCTAATATATCTTTAGAATACATAATGTTAGATATTATACTTCTACCTTCAGATAATCCAGCAGCGATAATAGCCCTATGTGATAAACTTTTAGATGGTGGTATTACAACCTCACCTTTAAGCTTAGTTGGAGTTATTCTTACCTTCAAGTCTTTTTACCTCTTCTTCAGTCATCTTATAAATAATAGCATTTCCTAATTTATTCAAAAAAATAAAATTAATAGTTCCAGCTATATTTTTCTTATCATAAAAAACATCTTTTAAATAATCTTTATAATTATATTCATCAGTTGGCAATTCATATAATTTTAAAATATTAAAAATTACATCATAACATTCCTTAGGTGTAACATTTAAATCCTCACCCATTTTAATAGCCATTAACATACCAATAGCTACTGCCTCACCATGCTTATATCCATACTTTAATTCAATTGCATGGCCAAATGTATGACCAAAATTTAATAACATTCTTTCCTTCAAATCAAATTCATCTATTTCAACTACACTCTTTTTTACAAATAAACTTTCAACAATTATGTCCTCATCAATTTGAGGCTTATCCTTAAGCATATCTAAAAGCTTCTTATTACCAATTGCTCCGTGCTTAATCAATTCACCCATACCATTATTAAATTCTCTATTATCTAATGTTTTTAATGTATTTGGATCAATTAAAACCATGCTTGGTTGCTTAAAAGCGCCTAATATATTTTTTCTATTATAAAAATCAATACCAGTTTTTCCACCTATAGATGAATCCATTTGAGATAATAGTGAAGTAGGAATTCCAACATAAGGTATTCCCCTATATAATGTTGCTGCAACAAATCCGCACAAATCTCCTATTACTCCACCACCTAAGGCAATTAATAGTTCATTTCTTCTAATGTCTTTTTTTAATAATTCTTCACATACATATGCATATCTTTCTAAAACCTTAGAATTCTCTCCATGAGGAATGATTACATAATCAACAACATACTTATCACTTAAACTCTTAATTGCTTTATCCAAATAATATTTTGCGACTACATCATCTGTTAAAATAAATACTCTTTTATTTTTATATACATCATTAATGTAAAATGAAAGCTTATCCATTAAATAATTTTCAACTATAATTCTATATGAACTATTTTTCAATCTAACTTCTAATTCTCTCATTTTTCCATCTCTTTTCTAATCTTTGTTGAATTAATGAATAATTCTTTTAATCCATCAGGATTATTATTTTCAAGTGTTTCTTTTAATTTGTTTAATTGACTCATAAAATTATTTATATTTTCTAACAAATACTTTTTATTTTCAAAAAATAATTCACTCCACATAACTTCATTTATCATAGCTATACGTGTCAAATCACGATATGAATCACCTATAAATAATTTAGTGTTTTCTTTAGTATCACTATTTACTAAACTAACAGCAATTGCATGTGCAAGCTGTGAAGTATAACCAATCATAAAATCATGAGAATCACTATCTAAAATAGAAATATTCTTAAATTTTAAATCACTACCAAGTTTCTTTAAAATATCAAAATATTTTTCTTTATAATTAAAGCCATTAACAGGTGTAATTATAAAATTAGCATTATTAAAAGAAACCTCACTTGCATATTCAATGCCCTTCTTTTCTCTTCCTGCCATAGGATGGTGAGCTAAATATGTAGCAGGCTTTGATAATTTAGTAGCTTCAACAATATAATTACTCTTAACACCTGTAACATCAGTAATTAATAAATCATCCCTAAACATATCCTTATTTTCGTTCAAAAAATTAATAATATGACTTGGATATGTTGCAATAATTATCATATCAACTAAAGGAATATATTTTCTTGCATCAGTACTTCCTTCTATTATGTAATTGTTCTCAACCGCAAAATCAATGGCCTTTTGTCTATGATTTACTCCATAAACCTCGTAACCTAATTCAGTCAATTTTTTTGCGTAGGCTCCTCCAATCAGACCCAAACCAACAATTAATACTTTCATAATTACATCTTCTTATCAACGATAGGAGCTATTTGAGCAAGCTTCTTCATCATATTATCAAATCTCTTTGGTTTTAAACTTTGAGCGCCATCACAAAGTGCATGCTCTGGATCATTATGTACCTCAACAATAATACCATCAGCCCCAACAGCTAAAGCAGCTTGAGATAATCCCTCAACCATATTCCATCTACCACCAGAATGTGATGGGTCGATTAATACAGGTAAATGAGATAATTCTTTTACAGCTAAAACAGCAGAAATATCTAAAGTATTTCTAGTATACTTTTCAAAAGTTCTTATACCTCTTTCACAAAGAATTACTTTATCATTACCTTCACTCATAATATATTCAGCTGCCATTAACCATTCTTCAATAGTAGCTGATAAACCTCTCTTTAATAAGATAGGCTTATTTGTTCTACCTAAAGCCTTAAGTAAATGGAAATTTTGCATATTTCTTGCACCAACTTGAATGATATCAACATCCTTAACAAATCTATCAATCATATCTTCGCTCATAATTTCAGTAACAATAGGTAAACCAGTCTCTTTTTTAGCTTCTACTAATAAATCTAATCCCTTAGCTTCCAATCCTTGGAATGCATATGGACTAGTTCTTGGTTTAAATGCACCACCTCTTAAAAGCTTAGCACCTGATGCCTTAACAGCTTGAGCAACCTCAACAATCTGATCGTGATTTTCAACTGAACATGGACCAGCTATAACAGTGAAATTACCTCCACCAATTTTAATACCACAAACATCAATAACAGTATTCTCTGGATGGAATACTCTACTTGCCTTTTTATATGGAGTTTGGATTCTTGTAACTTCCATAACTCCAGGTATTGCATATAAATCACTTTCTACTAACTTAGATGTATCACCTATTAAACCAACAACCTTAAATGTTTCACCTGAAGCATCCTTAACCTCAAGTCCTAATGATTCCATCTTCTTTTTAAAATTCTCAAATTCACTGACAGTAATATCAGTTTTCATCTTAACTATCATAATAAATCTCCTCCAAAAATTATAATTCTATTTTCTTTATATAGCCTAATCCTATTGCATTAAGACCTACTTTAACTCCTAATATGGCTGGTATAGGAGCTCTTTTTATTGATTTCAATCTAGGAAACTTGTTCAATAATACTCTTTCAAATATATCATTATATATAGAATTTCTATTTGTATATAGAATAAAAGGTACTACTTTTTCATTTTCAATTTCCGTAGAATATTCAGATAACATTTTTTCCAAATATGATTCCTGAACATTTCTTTTTATCTCATTCAATTCGCCATCATAAACAAATAATTTTCCATCTTTTGATGAAACAATTACATCCTCATCAAAATCAATTCTTCTAATACTTGGTAACACATTTTCCTTTGGTGAATAAAAATAAATCTTAAAAGAATTCTTATATTTTTCAACAAAATCCTTAATTTCATTAACATTATCAGTTACCTTTGATATCTTTTCGCAATCGATAGCTAATTGAGCTAACGGATAAGATAATGCATTAATCTCTATTGGTGTTATATCATATTCACTATACTTTCTTAACACTTCTTCAATCTCGTTAGAATAATCTATAATACCATTAGTATTAACTAAAAAAATAAATCTTTCATACTTGTTACTAATTGCATTATCCATTCTTTCAAATATAGTATTCAAATCACATGGTAATATTTCTGGATTAAAATGTCTATCATATCTTGCTCTATCATAAAATTGGATAGTATCTAATTCAGAACCTTCATAATATATCTCATCATAAAAAGATTTGATAATGTCAGGAATAACCTCTACTTGAGGGTTATGAGTAACATAATCCAATCCAGATGATGAAAATACAAAAATTTTAGTTTTAATAAATACCACCCTCTTTAAAACCATTTTATAGAATTATATCATTATTTACTATTTTTAATCAATATAATTGATTATAAATATAACTTTTTTTCATGAAAAAAAAGACTGTGAAAAATTCAATTAATATGAATAATATTTCACAGTCTTATTAATTAATTATAATATGCACTTAATCTTTCTTTAATTGCTAATATGAATTCTTTAGAATTGACAGACTTAACACTAACACCACTATCAACTAAATTTACTAAATCTTTAGTCATAATACCATCAAGTAATGTCTTAACACAAGCTGCCTCTAAATTATCTGCGAATTTAATTAATTCAGGTAATTTATCCATCTCTCCACGTTTTCTTAATGCACCACTCCATGCATAAATAGTAGCGATTGGATTAGTTGATGTTTCTTCACCCTTTAAATATTTATAATAATGTCTTGTTACAGTACCATGTGCTGCTTCATATTCATAATTACCATCTGGTGAAACAAGTACAGATGTCATCATAGCTAAACTACCAAATGCAGTAGAAACCATATCACTCATAACATCGCCATCATAATTCTTAAGAGCCCAAATGAATCCGCCTTCACTTCTAATAACTCTAGCAACAGCATCATCAATTAAAGTATAGAAATATGTAATACCTAATTCCTCAAATTTAGCTTTATAACAATTCTCGTAAATCTCTTGGAATTTTAGTTTAAATGTTTGATCATATTTCTTTGAAATTGTGTCTTTAGTTGAAAACCATAAATCCTGCTTTGTATCAATCGCATACTTAAAGCATGAATGAGCAAATGACTCAATTGATGAATCCTTATTATAAAGACCTTGAAGCACACCAGCACATTCAAAATCATAAATAGTTTGTCTTTGTACTTCACCATCAACTGATGTATATAATAATTCAGCTTTACCAGGTTTTTCAATTCTAAATTCAGTATCCTTATATACATCACCATACGCATGACGAGCAATAGTAATTGGCTTTTTCCAATTCTTAACTACTGGCTTAATAGTATCTATAATAATAGGTGCTCTAAATACAGTACCATCTAAAATTGCTCTAATAGTACCATTAGGGCTTTTCCACATTTCACTTAGATTATATTCTTCAACTCTTTGCTTATTAGGAGTTATAGTTGCACACTTTACAGCAACACCATACTTTTTAGTAGCATTTGCAGAATCAATAGTAATTTGGTCCTTTGTCTCTTCTCTTTTCTTTAAACCTAAATCATAATATTCTGTCTTTAAATTTACGAATGGTAATAAAAGTTCATCTTTGATCATTTGCCAAAGAATTCTTGTCATTTCATCTCCATCCATCTCCACAAGTGGAGTTTTCATTTCAATTTTTTTCATAATTTCAATACCTCCGAAATCACTACTTATTATAAATTATAATAATATCATTTACAAATATATTTTTAAAATAGTAGTTATTCGAATTTTATTTGAATTCACTAAAATCTAAAGTAGCAAAATAATCTTCTGGTGTTTCTTTCCTTCTAATCATTTTAACACTACCATCTTCTTTTAATAATAATTCAGCAGATCTTAATTTTCCATTATAATTATATCCCATAGAGAAGCCATGTGCTCCAGCATCATGTATAGCAACATAGTCACCTATCTCTATTTTTGGTAACATCCTATCAATTGCAAATTTATCATTATTCTCACACAAACCACCAGTAACGTCATATTTATAATTACATTCATCATTTTCCTTACCCAAAACTGTAATATGATGATAAGCTCCATACATAGCTGGTCTCATTAAATTAGCAGCACATGCATCAAGCCCTATATACTCTTTATAAATATGTTTTTCATGTATAACTTTAGCAATCAATTCACCATATGGAGCTAACATAAATCTACCTAATTCTGTAAATATTTTTACATCATCCATACCTTCTGGGACAAGTATTTTTTCATATTCAAACCTTACACCTTCTCCAATAATTTCAATATCATTTTTAGGCTCATCAGGTCTATAATCCACTCCTACTCCACCACTTAAATTGATAAAAGAAATATGACAGTCACATTCCTTATGTAACTCAACTGCTAAATTAAATAATATACTAGCAAGTTTAGGATAATAGCCATTATCCTTGGTGTTAGATGCCAAAAATGCATGAATACCAAAATGCTTAACACCATATCCTTTCAATTTAATAATAGCTTCTTTCATTTGATTTTTAGTCATACCATATTTAGCATCCTTAGGAGTATCCATTATTTCATTATTTAATGTAAAATCTCCACCTGGATTATATCGTAAGCACATAGTTTCACTAAATGGTGCTAATTCTTTAAAAAAATCAATGTGAGTAATGTCATCAAAATTAATATATGCACCTAGTCTTCTAGCTAAAACAAAATCCTCTTCTGGTGTAACATTTGAAGAAAACATTATTTCATCACCTTTAAAACCTACTCGACTCGACATCATCAATTCAGTTAATGATGAACAATCAACCCCACAACCTTCTTCCTTTAATATCTTTAAAATATAGGGATTTGGAGTAGCTTTAACAGCAAAGTATTCCTTATATCCTTTATTCCAAGAAAAAGCCTTTTTTAATCTTCTAGCATTCTCCCTAATACCTTTTTCATAATAAATATGAAAAGGTGTTGGATATTTTTTAACAATTTTTTCTATTAATTCTTTAGTTACAAAACCCTTTTTCTCCATAAAATCACCTATATTTTTCTATAACCTTTAATGCACAATCAATACCATCTTTTATTGCAACAACAACTAAAGATTGTCCATTTTTCATATCTCCACAAACAAAAATATTATCATTATAATTAAAACCATTTAAGTTAATTCTATTTCTGTTTGTATTTAAACCATAATTTTTTGAATCTTCATCACTAGTACCCAAAAAGCCCATAGCAATAATCAAACAATCACATGGTAAATATTCTGTTGTATTAGGAACATCTACAAATTTACCATTTTCAAATTTAACCTTTTTAATATTAACACCAATTATATTATTATCTTTATCCTTAACAACTTCATCAATTGTTGTTTCATATCTTCTAATATCCTTACCATAAATAGTATTACATTCAAAAACACCATAATCTGTTTTCTTTTTATTAGGATAATTAGGCCAAGAAACTGTATTTTCAAGAGGTGGCTCTTTAGTTATTTCAAGTTCAGTAACAGTCTTTGCACCTTCTCTTGCAGCAGTACCACAACAATCGTTAGCAGTATCACCACCACCTATAATTATTACATTCTTATCTTTTAAATTGTAAATAAATTTCTTTTCATCTAATAAATTTCTAGTAGTTTCTTTCAAAAAATCAACTGCATAGATAACTCCTTTAGCATCGCTTCCTTTACATACAAGAGGACGAGGAGCTGATGTACCACACGCAAATACAATATCATCATACTCATCTAATAACTTTGATACTTTCAAATCATAACCTATTCTAGTATTTTTTATAAATACAATTCCTTCTTCCTCTAATAGATTTATTCTTCTTTCTATTATCTGTTTTTCAAGTTTCATATTAGGTATACCATACATTAATAATCCACCAAATCTATCACTTTTCTCATAAACAGTAACAGTAAATCCATTATCGTTAAGTTTCTTGGCACATGAAAGTCCAGAAGGACCAGATCCTATTACAGCAATCTTCTTTCCATTCCTTTTAATATTTCTTTTTGGCTTAATCCAACCATTTTTAAATGCTTCTTCAATCAAAAATAATTCATTAGCTCTAACACCAACAGCTTCATCATTTATAGAGCATGAACAACATGCTTCACAAAGTGCTGGACAAACATTTCCTGTGAACTCGGGAAATGGAGCAGTCATTTCAAGTCTTTTATAAGCTTCTTCATATAATCCCAAATATATCAAATGATTCCATTCAGGTATCAAATTTGATAATGGGCAACCAACATTTCTATTATTTACTTTCATTGCAGATTGACAAAATGGAACTCCACAATTCATACATCTTGATGCTTGTTCTCTTTGAGTTTTTAAGTCAAATGAGACATGGAAATCGTTAAAGTTTTTTATTCTTTCTTCTACACTTATTTCATCTTTATTTAATCTTTTAAATTCCATAAAGCCAGTAGGTTTTCCCATTATCTCACCCCCATCAATTTATTAAATGCATCAAGTTCTGGATTGGCAGAACCAGACTTCTTAAATTCAGCAATGTACTTGATAATCTTAGCATAATCATTAGGTAATACCTTAATAAAATTATGTCTATCAAAATTCTTAAGTATATTTTTAACATATTTAGAATTTGTATATTTAATATGATTATTTAATATTACCTTTAATGTTTCTTCATCATTATCATCTAAATCTAATATAGAAACTAATTCTTCATTTATATTCTTTTTATTATCTTTTCCATAGATATAAGCAACTCCACCACTCATACCAGCAGCGAAATTTCTTCCTATCTTTCCTAAGATTACCGCAGTACCACCTGTCATATATTCGCAGCCATGTTGTCCGCAACCCAAAGTAACTACAGTTGCTCCAGAATTTCTAACTGCAAATCTTTCTCCTGCAATACCTTCTAAATAACATTCGCCTGATGTAGCACCATAAAGTGCAACATTACCACAAATAATATTTTCTTCTGGTTTAATTGTAGATTCTTTTAAAGGCGATACGGTTAATTTACCACCACATAAAGATTTACCAAAATAATCATTGGCATCTCCAAATACATTTATAGTAACACCCTTTGTTAATAAACAACCAAAAGAATTACCAGCATTACCATAAGCGTTAATAATGATAGAATCCTCACTCAATCCTCTTTCGCCATGTATCTTAGTAATTTCATTTGATAACATAGTACCAAATGCACGATTAACATTAGATATTTCTAAATCTACTCTCTTGCTTAAACCACCTAAGATTGCATCCTTACATAATGGTAAAAGCATTCTATAATCAACTGTATTTGATAAATCATTAGCCTTATATGCTTTAAAGATACTTTCTTTATTAACTACATCTCTATTAAATAACATCTTTCTTGCATCAATCTTATTTTTGTATTCATCCTTTAATGACAATAATTCAGTATGACCAACCATCTCATCAATAGTTCTAAATCCTAATAATGCCATATACTCTCTTAATTCAGATGCAATAAATCTCATGAAATTCATTACATATTCAGGCTTACCTTTAAATCTTGCTCTTAACTTTTCGTCTTGAGTTGCAACACCAACAGGACAAGTATTTAAATTACATACTCTCATCATAATACATCCCATGGCAATAAGTGGTCCTGTTGCAAAACCAAACTCTTCGGCTCCAAGTAAAATTGCAATAGCCAAATCCTTACCAGTTAATAATTTACCATCTGTTTCAATTCTTACTCTATCTCTTAAACCATTCATAACTAATGTTTGGTGTGTTTCAGATAGACCAATTTCCCAAGGAATACCAGCATTATATATTGATGTTCTTGGTGCCGCACCAGTACCACCATCATATCCAGAAATCAATATTGTATTTGCACCAGCCTTAACTACACCAGCTGCGATTGTACCAACACCAGATTCAGCTACTAGTTTAACAGAAATTCTAGCACCTCTATTAGCATTCTTTAAATCAAAAATTAATTGTGCTAAATCCTCAATAGAATAAATATCATGATGAGGAGGAGGTGATATTAATGAAACACCAGGAGTTGAATGTCTTGCCTTTGCAATCCAAGGGAATACCTTCGCACCAGGTAATTGTCCACCTTCTCCAGGTTTAGCTCCTTGAGCCATTTTTATTTGAATTTCAATTGCATTTGTTAAATATTCAATTGTAACTCCAAATCTACCTGAAGCGACTTGCTTAATTGCACTACACTTTGAATCACCATTATCTAATTTTTCAAAGCGTTCTCTTTCTTCTCCACCTTCACCAGTGTTTGATTTACCATGAAGTCTATTCATAGCAATTGCCATACATTCATGTGCTTCTTTTGAAATTGAACCATATGACATAGCGCCTGTTTTAAATCTTTTAACAATTTCATCAACTGATTCAACTTCGTCTAATGAAATTGAATTGTTGTATTTTAAATTAAATGTATTTCTAATATTAATAAGCTTACTATCAATCATCTTAGTAAACTCTTTATATTCATCATAGCTTCCATTTTTGCATGCATATTGTAAATGCATAATAGTTAGAGGATCATAAATATGTTCCATTTGGTTTTTCCTATATCCATGAAGACCAATTGATTCTAATGTATCCTTCTTAGACTCTAATGCTTTGTTATATACTTTAATTGTATTTTCTTCTATCTCTTTTAATCCAATACCACCAATAGATGATGGAGTATTAGTAAAGTACTTAGATACTACATCATCATTCAAACCTAAGCATTCAAATATTTGAGCACCATTATATGACTGAATTGTAGAAATACCCATCTTTGCCATTATCTTAGTAATAGAATGCATTACACCATAAATATAATTACTAAAAGCTTTATTTATATCAGTCTTTATATATCCTCTATTTGCATATAATTCAATTGTTTCGTATACCAAATATGGATAAATTGCATTAATTCCATAGCCAATTAATGTTGCATAATGATGGACATCTCTTGGCTCAGCAGCTTCTAATACCAATGAGACATGTGTTCTTCTTGAAGTCATAGTTAAGTGCTGATGAATAGCACTTGATACTAATAATGAAGGTATAGCAACACCTCTTTGATTTCTATCTGATAAAATAATAATTGAAGCACCAGAATCAATCTTTAAATCACATTCTCTAAATATCCTATTTAAAGCTTCCTCCATTGATTCATTTTTATAATCATAAGTAATAGATACTATTTCAGTCTTAATACCATACTTAAACATATTTCTAATTTTATAGAATTCTTCCTTACTTAATAAAGGATTATCAATCTTTACTCTAAAAGCATTACTTTCTGTTGGATTTAATAAATTACCTTCACATCCTAAATAATTAGAAGTTGACATAACTATCTCTTCTCTAATTGAATCGATAGGAGGGTTAGTTACTTGAGCAAAACGTTGCTTAAAGAATTGAAATAAATTAAATTCTTTATTCATAAGTACAGCAAGTGGCATATCATTACCCATAGAAACAACCTTTTCACTTGCGTTTTCTGCAAATGGTATAATGCTTTCCATTAACTCATCGTATGTATAACCAACTTGTTTTTCTAATAAATCAATATCGTAATTTTTATCAATAGCTTTTTCAT
Organism: Acholeplasmatales bacterium; assembly: GCA_017542485.1. GTDB lineage: Bacteria > Bacillota_I > Bacilli_A > Acholeplasmatales > Anaeroplasmataceae > Anaeroplasma. The sequence continues at coordinate 68,397 of JAFXXC010000077.1, read as the reverse complement.
TAGGCAAATCATTAAGCTTAATTATTTTTTTATTCCATTCCTTGTAAGGATATTTATTAGAATATACTTCCTTAATTTCATCATTTGAAATGATTTCACCTTTTTCTGTGTCTACTAATAATATCTTACCTGGCTCTAATCTCTTCTTTTCTTTAATATTTTCTTCAGGAATTGGTAATGAACCAGTTTCTGAGAATAAAATTAAATAATCATCCTTAGTGATATAATATCTTGATGGTCTTAAGCCATTTCTGTCAAGTGATGCACCAACCTTTACACCATCAGAGAATATAATTGAGGCAGGACCATCCCATGGCTCTTGGAATGTAGAATGGAATTCATAAAATGCCCTTAAGTTAGGATTCATTTCACTATTCTTTTCCCAAGGCTCTGGTATCATCATCATAATTGTTTCTTCTAGGCTTCTACCATTCAAATACATAAATTCTAAGAAGTTATCAAACATAGCTGAATCTGATGATTCCTTTGGAATAATTGGTAATATTTTATTTAAATCATTGCCAAAATACTCTGATTTAAATAAGCCTTCTCTAGCTCTAACCATATTAACATTACCACGAATAGTGTTTATTTCTCCATTATGACATAAAAATCTATTTGGATGCGCTCTATCCCAAGATGGGAATGTATTAGTAGAAAATCTTGAATGTACTAATGCAATAGCACTTTCAACTTTAGTATCTAATAAATCCAAAAAGAAATTTCTAACCTGTGTAGAAACAAGCATTCCCTTATAAACAATAGTTCTAGAAGAAAATGAACAAAAATATAATCTTGAATTATTATCAATAGCCATTTTTTCAATTACTCTTCTAGCCAAATATAATTTTCTTTCAAAAGGTAATCCTCTTTCTATATCAGAAGGTCTTTTTACAAATACTTGAGCAATATATGGCATTGCATCTAAAGCTGTCTTACCTATATCCTTTGTATCTACTGGTACTTTTCTATATCCTAATATTTCTAAGCCATTAGTTTCTAGACCTTTATTGATAATTTCAATTTCATTTTTTCTTAACATTTCATTTTCTGATAAGAATAATTGACCTACTGCATAGTCATATTCATCTGGTAGTTCAAATCCTAATATTTCATTTTTAAAGAATTTATGTGGAATTTGAAATAAGATACCAGCACCATCTCCAGAATTGTCTTCAGCGCCTGTACCACCTCTATGCTCCAAATGAATTAGGATGTCTAATGCATCCTTAATTGTTTTATGTGTTCTTATACCTTTTATTTGAGCAATAGCACCTATTCCACATGCATCATGCTCATAACTTGGATCATATAAACCTTGTTTATTTGGATAATCTTGCATAATTTCACCTTACTTTTTCATATTATTTATAGATGCTTCAATAAAATCTCTAAATAATGGATGAGGTCTTTGAGGTCTTGATAAGAATTCTGGATGGAATTGACAAGCTACATACCATGGATGGTTCTTTAACTCTACAATTTCAACCAAATTGCCCTTCAAATTCATTCCTGTTATTATTAAATCTTTATTGAATATTTCCATAAATTTATTATTAAATTCATATCTATGTCTATGACGTTCTTTTATATCTGTAGACTGATATGCTTTATATGTTTTAGTATCTTTATTTTCAATGTGACAATCATATAAACCTAATCTTAATGTGCCACCCATATTAATTCCATCATATTGATTTTCAAGTAAATCAATAACTGGATGTTTTGTGTTTCTATCAAATTCACCAGAATTAGCATCTTCATATCCAATAACATTTCTTGAATATTCAATACATACTAACTGCATTCCTAAGCAAATTCCAAATAATGGAATATTGTTTTCTCTTGCAAATTTTATAGCTTCAAGCATTCCTTCGATTCCTCTATCGCCAAATCCACCTGGAACTATTATTCCATCACAACCACTTAAAATTGTACTAACATTTGATTTTGTTATTTTACTAGAATCAATATAATCAATAACAACTTTCTTATAATATAAATAACCAGCAGCCTTTAATGCTTCAGCTACTGATAAATAAGCATCATGAAGACTTATATATTTACCAACTAAACCAATATGAACTTCTCCATTTAATTGTTCAATTCTTTCAATTAATTGGTACCATTCTGTCATATCTGCAGGTTTAGCATCTATCTTAAAATGATTTAGTATAATATCATCAATTTTCTGTTCATGTAATCTTTTGGCAACATTGTATATAATCTTTTGATCAAGTGCTTCAATAACATTTTCTTTATCTATATCGCAAAATAACGCTATTTTTTCTTTATGTGAATCAGATAGTGGAACTTCTGTTCTTAAAATAATAATATCTGGTTGAATACCTATTTTTCTTAATTCCATTACAGAATGTTGTGTTGGCTTTGTTTTAACTTCATCAGCTGCCCTTAAATAAGGAACTAAAGTATTGTGGACATACAATGTATTTTCATATCCGAAATCTCTTCTAGCCTGACGTATAGCTTCCAAAAATGGTAAGGATTCAATATCACCAACTGTTCCACCGATTTCTGTAATAACTATATCAGCGTTTGATTCAATTGCTGCTTTTTTTAATTTATCCTTTATTTCATTTGTAATATGAGGAATTACTTGTACTGTACCACCTAAATATTCTCCTTTTCTTTCCTTAGCTATTACATTTGAATATATTTTTCCTGTTGTAATATTTGAATTTTGACTCAAAGATTCATCAATAAATCTTTCATAATGACCTAAATCCAAATCTGTTTCTGCACCATCATCTGTAACAAACACTTCTCCGTGTTGATAAGGAGACATTGTTCCTGGATCCATATTAATATATGGATCAAATTTTTGCATAAATATTTTTAAACCCCTATTTTTTAATATTCTACCTATTGAAGAAGCTGCAATTCCTTTACCTAAACTTGATACAACTCCTCCAGTAACAAATATGAATTTCGTTTTCTTTTCCATACTATCCCCCAATCTATAATACTTTTCTTAACCTATCAATTGCCTCTTTAGTTTTTTCATGAGTGTTAAATGATGTAATTCTAAAATATCCTTCACCAAATGTACCAAAGCCTGCACCTGGTGTTCCTACAACATTTACATTTTCAAGCAAATAATCAAAGAATTCCCAACTATTCATTCCATTTGGACATTTAAACCAAATGTATGGTGATGATTTTCCTCCAGTATAATAAATACCTTTTTCGTCAAATAGATTTGAAAGCATTTTGGCATTTTCCATATAGTAATCAATATTATCCATACATTCTTTAATGCCATCTTTTGATAATGCTGCTTCTGCAGCTCTTTGTACAGGATAAGATACACCATTAAATTTAGTTGCTTGACGTCTTTTCCATAATTTATTTATTGAATGATTTTTTGACTCAAGTTCTAAAGGAACTATTGTCCATCCACTTCTTAAACCAGTAAATCCTGCTTGTTTTGAAAATGAACATATTTCAATTGCACATTCTTTAGCACCTTCAATTTCATAAATTGAATGTGGATGAAGATTATCTTTAATAAATGCTTCATATGCAGAATCATAAATAATTAATGAATTAGATTCTAAAGCAAATTTTACCCATTTGTCTAATTCATTATAAGTATATGTAGCTCCTGTAGGATTATTAGGAGAACATAAATATATAATACAATTATTATCTTTAATATCATTAGGCATTGGTAAGAAATTATTAGCTTCATAACCTTCAATATAATTTATTTTTCTTCCACTCATTAAATTTGAATCTAAATATACTGGATATACAGGATTTGGAATATAAATAGGATTATCCCCAAATATATCAACTATATTTCCTAAATCTGATTTAGCTCCATCTGATATAAAAATAGATTCTAAATCAAGATTCACTTTATTTGTTTCATAATAATTTTTAACTGCTATTTTAGTAAAATCATATCCATACTCAGGTGGATATCCTCTAAAAGTATCTTTATTACCCATTTCCTTGGAAGCTTCAATTAATGCATCAACTACTTTTTGACCAAGTGGTAATGTAACATCACCAATACCAAGTCTTATAATATCTGCATCCTTATGCTCTTCTTTATATTTCTTAATTCTTTTATTAATTTCTGAAAATAAGTAATTCTCAGATACATTATCAAAATTATTATTAATATTTATATTCATATTTAATATTCTCCATTTCATTTAAATAATAAGAAATTATATTTCCTGCGGCTCTATAAATTTGGATTCTTAATTCCATCGCATATTTTTCAATATATTTATGTGCTTCATCCTCATTGAATTTTTTATATATTATTAATAAGACTTTAGCAAAATCCATTATTCTAATATCTATAAGCTTATTATCTGGATTCTTTTTGCGTTCGTCACTTGATAAACATACTTTTAATACTTCGATAAATTTGTTTACTGTAACAGGTCTTCTAATAGTAATAATTCCACTATCTACATTTTTAAATAACAAATCAAATTTAAAATATGTATCAATAATTACAATTACACCCATTGTATTATAATCATACTTTAACAATTCCTTTGTCTCATCCTCTGTGTAGGCTGCTTTATTAATAATTAGTAAATCATTATCAGCATCAACAATATCCTTAATCAAACTTATAGAATCGATAAAGGAAAAATTGATTGATTTAATTGGAAGAGGGGCAAATATTTTATTAATGTTCTTATTAAAATTTTCAAAATCAGATAAAATAACAACATTTAACTTATTTTTGAATTTCATCCAATATTCACCCCTTTTTCGCAAAAATTTTGTATGAATTTTACACAAATTATCGTATAAATTTAAAATTTTATTTGAAAATTTGACATTTTTTTATCAAATATACAAATAATTTATCACGTTTTATTTGCATAATCAACACAAATATTTTATTTTTTTGATTTTTTTAGAATTTTATTCTCGTATAATGGTTATAAATTGAAATTTTTGTACTAAAATCGAATAATTTGCAAAATTTTATTCATTTTTCTGTTGACAAGACAAATATTTTGGTTTTATAATGGTGGCATAAGGCAAGGAAGCCAGTGAAAAATCACAGCTCCTTGCCCATTTTTTTTAGGAGGAAAACATGAAACAGGTTACAGATTATTTTGGATGCCTTGTCTTTAATGATAAGGTAATGAAATCTAAATTGTCTTCTGATGTTTATAAAAAACTAAAGAAAACAATTAATGATGGAAAGGAATTAGATATTAGTGTTGCCAATTCTGTTGCACAGGCAATGAAGGATTGGGCAATTGAAAATGGAGCTACACATTATACACACTGGTTTCAACCTATGACTGGTTCTACTGCTGAAAAGCATGATTCATTCATTTCACCTGAAGATGATGGAAGTATAATCATGGAATTCAAAGGTAAAGAACTAATCAAAGGCGAGCCTGATGCTTCTTCATTCCCATCTGGTGGATTAAGAGCAACATGTGAAGCAAGAGGATATACAGCATGGGATCCTACATCATATGCATTCATCAAAGATAAATGCTTATGTATCCCAACTGCATTCTGTTCTTATGGTGGTGAGGCACTTGATAAAAAGACTCCATTATTAAGATCAATGCAGGCATTAAATAAAGAAGCTTTAAGAATATTAAAATTATTTGGTCAAAATAGTGTTACTTCAGTTAAAACAACTGTTGGTCCTGAACAAGAATATTTCTTAATTGATAAGGAAATGTATGAAAAACGTAAAGATTTAATTTACACAGGTAGAACATTGTTTGGAGCTATGGCCCCTAAAGGACAGGAACTTGATGATCATTATTTTGGTTCTATTAAAACTAGAGTTCAAGAATTTATGAATGACTTAAATGAAGAATTATGGAAATTAGGAATTCTTGCTAAAACAGAGCATAACGAAGTTGCTCCTGCTCAACATGAGTTAGCACCAATATTCGCTACAACAAATATTGCGGCTGACCACAATCAAATTACTATGGAAATGATGCAAAGAATTGCTAAAAAACATGATTTAGTTTGTTTACTACATGAAAAGCCATTTAAAGGCGTTAATGGTTCTGGTAAGCATAACAACTGGTCAATGTCTACTAATACAGGAATCAATTTACTAGAGCCAGGTGATACTCCTGCTGAAAATGCACAGTTCTTATTATTCTTAGTATCTGTTATTAAGGCAGTTGATGAATATCAAGATTTATTAAGAATATCTGTTGCGAGTGCATCTAACGATTTCCGTTTAGGTGCAAACGAGGCACCTCCTGCTATTATTTCAATTTTCTTAGGTTCTGAATTACAAGCTGTAATCGATTCAATTGAAACAGGAAAGCCTCTTAAAACAGATGGTAAAACATTCCTTAAGATTGGTGCAGATGTATTGCCACCTCTACCAAAGGATACTACTGATAGAAATAGAACTTCTCCATTTGCATTTACAGGTAATAAATTCGAATTTAGAGCTTTAGGCTCTTCTGATTCTATTTCATGTGCAAATATTATGTTAAATACTGCTGTATCTGAATCATTAAGACAATTCGCTGATAGATTAGAGAAGGCTAAAGATTTTAGTACTGAGTTACATGAATTAATTAAAGAAACAATTATTAAGCATAAGAGAATTATATTTAATGGTAATGGTTATGATGATTCATGGGTTCAAGAAGCTAAAAAGAGAGGATTATTAAATTTAAAATCTACTCCAGAAGCATTACAGTATTATTTACATGAAAAGAATGTTAAATTATTTACTTCTCATGATATTTATTCAGTAAATGAAATTAATGCTAGATATGAAATTGGTCAAGAGCATTATTCAAAGATTGTAAATATTGAAGCATTAACTTGCTTAGATATGTTAAATAAGGATTATCTTCCTGCAATATCAAAATATACAAAGAATTTGGCTGAAACAGCTTCATTAAAGAAGAGTTTGGGTGTTAGTGATTCATACGAATTAGAAATCTTAAATAAGATTAGTGGTGAATTAGCTAAGGCTTATAAAGTTAAATTAGATCTTAAGTTAGTATTAGATGGTGCTAAGAACATTAGTGATTGTACTGAATTATCAATGTACTATAAGAACAATGTTCTTCCATTAATGGAGGAAGCAAGAGAAATCATTGATAGTATTGAATTAGATGTTGATTCACGTGATTGGCCAGTTCCATCATATGGTGATTTATTATATAGTGTAAAATAATTGAATAAAGGGGGAAAAGATTATTATGTGGGATTATCAGATTTGGAAACTTATTGCGATTGCGCTAATATTCTTCATGCAAGCTGGTTTTGCTATGTGTGAAGCAGGTTTTACTAGAGCAAAAAACACAGGTAATATAACAATGAAAAACCTTATGGATTTCTGCCTAGGAACTATTACATTTATTTTAATTGGTGGGCCTATTCTTTGTGCTGAAAATGCCATTGCTGGTGGTATATTCGGTGATGTAGGTCAAGTATATAAAGGTATGTTTGGTGAAGGAGCTTCTTGGAGTGGTTGGACAGATTTCATTTTTAACTTAGTATTCTGTGCAACTACAGCAACAATTGTTTCAGGTGCTATGGCTGAACGTACAAACTTTAAAGCTTATTGTATTTATTCTATGATTATTTCTGCAATTGTTTATCCAGTTGAAGCTTATTGGAACTGGGGTGTTGGAAATAATGGTTGGTTACAACAATTAGCACAAAGCTGGGGCTTACTTGATGGTGGCACAGCTCAAGGATTTATTGATTTAAGTGGTTCTTGTTCTATTCATATGGTTGGTGGTTTAACTGCCTTAATTGGTGCATGGATGGTTGGACCAAGAATTGGAAAATATGTAAGAGACGAAAATGGTAAAGTTACAAAGATTAATGCAATCCAAGGTCATAATGTTTTAATTGGTGCATTAGGTGTATTCATTCTATGGTTCGGTTGGTATGGATTTAACCCAGCAGCTTGTACATCATGGGATGGCTATGAAGGTATGGGTCAAGTATTTATGACTACTACTATCTCAGCTTCATTAGCTACTGTAACAGTTATGATGATTACATGGATTAGAAATGGTAAGCCAGACGTTTCTATGACATTAAATGGTTCTTTAGCTGGACTTGTTGCAATTACTGCAGGATGTTCAAGAGTTGATTTAATTGGTTCTATTGTTATTGGTATTGTTGCCGGATTCATTCTAACATTTGGTGTTGAATTCTTAGATAAAGTATGTCATATCGATGATCCAGTTGGTGCTTGTTCTGTTCACTTCTTAAATGGTGTTTGGGGAACAATAGCTTGTGGTTTATTCTCAACTACTACTGGTTTATTCTATGGTCATGGATTTGCACAATTAGGTGTACAAATTATCGGTGTATTAGCAGTTTGTGGATGGACAGCTGCTTGGGCATTCTTAGTCTTTGGTGTTATGAAAATAATTAAGAGAAAAGATGGTGTAACACCATTCTTAAGAGCTACTCCTGAAGAGGAAATTAGAGGATTAGATTTAACAGAGCATGGTTTAGTAACTGCTTATGCTGGATTCGCAATGGCACCTCAATCATTTGATTATGGTGATGCTGTTAAAGAAGTTAATGGTGATGTTCCACCAAGCGAAGCAATCGAAGTTCAGACTATGCCTACAGTAGATAACATCAAACCTGGTGATAAGACAATTACTAAGATTGAAATTGTATGTAAAGAAAGAAGCTTTGAATCATTAAAGAATGAATTAATGAATATTGGTATTACTGGTATGACAGTATCTCATGTTATGGGTTGTGGCGTTCAAAAGGGTGCTCCTGAATACTACCGTGGTATCAAAATTGAACCTACACTTCTTCCTAAAATTCAGGTTGATATTGTAGTAGCTAATGTACCTGCATCATTAGTCATTGAAACTGCTAGAAAGGTATTATATACAGGTCATATCGGAGATGGTAAGATTTTCGTATATAACTGCTTAGATGTAGTTAAAGTTAGAACTGGTGAAACTGGTGCTAAAGCATTAATGGATGTTGAATAATAGATTTAAGTGTGTCCTATGATAGGTCACACTTAAATATTTTGAAGGAGATTTTTATGTGCTCAATTATGGGATGTTTAGGCAAAATGCCTATAGATATATTTAAAGAAGGCTTTGAAAAAACCATTTCTAGAGGTCCAGATATGTCTAGAATTATTGAATTAGATAATGGATATTTAGGATTTCATAGATTGGCTATAATGGAATTAACCGATATTGGTATGCAGCCATTTAAATTAAATAATAATTATTTAGTATGTAATGGTGAAATATATGGATTTAAGCCTATAAAGGAAGATTTAAAGAAAAAAGGATACAGCTTTATAAGTAATTCTGATTGCGAAGTTTTATTACCATTATATAAGGAATATGGATTAGATATGTTTAAAATGTTAGATGCAGAATTTGCACTAATAATTTATGATGCTAATTTAAAAAAATTAATAGCTGCTAGAGATCCAATTGGTATTAGACCTTTATATTATGGATATGATAAAGATGGAAATATTATATTTGCATCAGAGCCTAAAAATATTGTTGGTCTGGCGGATAAAATATTACCATTTCCTCCTGGTCATTATTATATTGATGGAAAATTCATTTGCTATAATAATGTTACCAAGGTTGAATCTATAATTAATGATTCTTTGGATAATGTATGTAAAAATATACATGATAAATTAATTAGTGGAGTAGAAAAAAGATTAGATTCTGATGCTAAAATAGGTTTCTTATTATCAGGTGGTTTGGATTCTTCTTTAGTATGTGCTATTTCTTCTAAATTATTGAATAAAAAGATAGAGACATTTGCTATAGGTATGGATATAGATGCAATTGATTTAAAATATGCAAGATTAGTTGCTTCATATATTGGTTCTAATCATCATGAAATCATTATGACAAAGGATGATATATTTAATTCACTTGATTTCGTTATTAAAACATTGGCAACATATGATATTACAACTATTAGAGCATCTATTGGTATGTATTTAATATGTAAAGCTATTCATGAAACTTCTGATATAAGAGTCATATTAACTGGTGAAATATCTGATGAATTATTTGGATATAAATATACAGATTTTGCACCAAACGAAATTGAATTTCAAAATGAAGCAATTAAAAGAATTCATGAAATACATATGTATGATGTACTTCGTGCAGATAGATGTATATCAGTTAATTCATTAGAGGCAAGAGTCCCTTTTGGAGATTTAGATTTTGTTAAATATGTTATGTCGATTAATCCTTCTATGAAGATGAATAAATATAATATGGGTAAATATTTATTAAGACATGCCTTTGAAGCTGATAATATTTTACCAAAAGAAATTTTACTAAGAGATAAAGCTGCATTTTCTGATGCCGTTGGACATTCTATGGTCAATTATTTAAAAGAATATGCAGATAATTATTATAGCGATGAGGAATATAATAGATTGATTAGTAAATATAATCATTCTAAGCCATTTACTAAAGAATCATTATTATATAGAGAAATATTTGAAAAATATTATCCTAATCAGTCAGAGATGGTTAAAGATTTTTGGATGCCTAATAAAAACTGGGATGGATGTAATGTTAATGATCCATCAGCTAGAGTTTTATCAAATTATGGAAATAGTGGTAAATAGGAGGTAGTCCATGTTTAATACTATTCATGAAGAATGTGGAGTATTCGGAATTTTTGAACCAGAAAAATGTAAAGTTGCATCTTCTGTCTATTATGGACTATATGCATTACAACATAGAGGTCAAGAGGCTTGTGGTATAGCAGTATGTAATGATGGAGTGATTGATTACATTAAAGGTATTGGTTTAGTAAATGAAGTTTTCAATAAAGAAAATCTAAAAAACATAAATACTGGTAATATGGCTATAGGTCATGTAAGATATTCTACTACAGGTGGAAATAATATTAACAATATTCAACCAATTGTTATACAGCATAATAAAGGAAACTTAGCATTAGCACATAACGGTAATTTGACAAATGCTTACGATTTAAGAGCATCTTTCGAATTAAATGGGGCAATATTTCATGGAACATCTGATACTGAATCAATTTGTTATTCTATTGTTAAAGAAAGAATAAAAACAGATTCAATAGAATCAGCTATAAAAAAAGTTATGACTAAAATTAAAGGAGCTTATTCTTGTGTAGCATTGTCATCTACTAAACTTATTGCCTTTAGAGATCCATATGGCTTTAGACCACTTGTATTAGGTAAAACAAAGTCAAATGGATATGTTGTCGCATCAGAAACTTGTGCCTTAGATGCGGTTGGTGCAACATTTATAAGAGATATATTACCAGGTGAAATTGTAGTTATATCAAATGAAGGAATAAAAAGCATTAAGCCAGAAAGCCATCATAAAAAATCATTATGTATTTTCGAGTACATATACTTTGCAAGACCAGATTCTATAATAGAGGGTGTTTCTGTACATGAAGCTAGATTAAATGCTGGTAAAATATTAGCACAAGAATCTCCAATTGATGCCGATGTTGTAATAGGTGTTCCTGATTCAGGAATAGATGCAGCTTTAGGTTATTCATTAGAATCTAATATTCCATATGGAATTGGATTTATAAAAAATAAATATATCGGTAGGTCATTTATAGCTCCCTCTCAAGAAGAAAGAGAGAATGCAGTAAAAATAAAATTAAATGTTATAAAAGAAACTATAAAAAATAAAAGGGTAATATTAATTGATGATTCTATCGTAAGAGGAACAACATCACAAAGAATAGTTAAAATCCTACGAGATGCTGGTGCTAAAGAAGTTCACTTAAGAATAACAGCGCCTGCATTTAAATATCCTTGTCATTTTGGAACTGATATTGATTCACAAGAAAATTTAATAGCTTGTAAATATAAAACAAATGATGAAATATGCAACCACATTGGTGCTGATTCTCTTGCATTTATATCAGTAAATGGAATACACAAATTAGCTAAAGATTTATATTGTACATATTGTGATGGATGTTTTACAGGTAAATATCCTATAAGAATCCCTAATAATATTAATAATATTTCTAAATATTCAATGACTATTAAAAATATCAAAAAAGACGCATAAGCGTCTTTTTTATTTATCATTAATTTTGTATATTTAATAAATTAATTCTTCCTGAACCATATGGGTTCTCATAATCGTATAAATAATTTGCATATTTCTTTAATGGGGAATTTCGATTAATAATATGAGCATAATCATCATCTTTATCAAATGCCATTAAATATTTAGCAAATACAGTATAATCTTCATCTATATAATCTAATACTAATTCTGAATTCTTAAACATAGATAATCCATTACCAGAGTTTCTTAATAAATAATTAATACCACCAACTAAATAATCCTTATTTTCATTTAATAATTCATATTGTTTAGTGTTTTTGTTATATATCATTAAATTCTTGACTCTATATTCTCCTTTTACTGAAACAAACATTCCATTATTATCTACTTCTACACTACTTGGTATACTTGAATCAACGTCATATTTTAACCCAGCCGGATGAATAAATCCTCCATTTTCTGCAGGACAATTCCATTCTTTATCCCATTCTCCTATAACACTTACTCCCATTTCAATAGCATCTTTAATATTTTGCCCTTTTGTCTTAATTAAACAAACCTGATTTCCAAAAGGCATAACAGATTTACAAGATAAATATGTTACATCGCCTGATTCAATACTTGTTCTAATGCCTCCACCATTAGTAATTGCTATATCGCAATCTAAGCCTTTGGACTCATTTAGATACCAATAAACACTATCTGAAGATATATCACCTAAATTAGTTTCTCTAGCACGTATTATTCTTTGGTTACTTACATTTGGATTATTAACAATCAAGTTTTTATCTAATACAGCTATTTTTTGACCAAGCTTATCATTTACTTTTTTAATTAAATTATCCTCAAGTACTTTTAATGTATCATCTTTTTCTTTAATAGAATTAACAATTGTAGTATTAATGGTACCATCTTTTGAAATATCCATTACCCCAACACCCGCTAAATAGCTTCCTGTTTGAGTTAAAACTACATCTTTATTATCCTTAGATTTTACAATCTTCTTTTCCATTAATGTATGTGAATGACCATCAATAAACGCATCTATACCAGTAGTATTATTTATTACATCAATACTTCTAATACCTCGCTTCTCTTCATCAATACCAACTCCTAAGTGCCCTAATGCTATAACATAATCAACACTATTTTTTATTTCATCAATTGCCTTTTGAACACTATTATATAGATCTTCCTTTTTACTTTCTCCAGCAAATTTATAAATAAACTCACCTTTTCCATTTTGAAAAAATGTTGGTGTAGATGTGGTGATAGTTTCAGGAGTTGATATTCCAACAAAACCTATTTTTAAATTGCCAACTTCAAATACCTTTGTAGAGTCTAACACATTTTTATCATCTTCTACCTTTTTAAAATTACATGAAATATAAGGAAACTTAGCTTCTTTAACAAAACCATTAAATGCTTCTACACCATAATCAAAATCATGATTACCCGGTGTTGCCAAATCATAACCAACTGCATTCATCATATTAATAATGTCAACGCCCTGATCAATAGCTCCATAAATCGCTCCTTGAACTTGATCACCAGCATCAACCACCAAAACATTATTTTCTTTTTTTAACTCTTTAATATATCCTGATAAATTATTTAATCTTATTCCATCAACTTCATTTCCATCTGAATCTTTAACTGTATTGGCTATGTAACTGTGAATATCATTTGTATATACTATTTTTAGAGAATTATTATTTTTTCCACATGATGCAAATACCATCAATGAGAACAATGCCATTATCAAACATAATACCTTTTTCATTTTTTCTTCCTACTTTTCTATAAATATTAATCAACATATTTTTTTATTGATTTTCCCCAAATATGACCTATAACTTTTAAATCATAGATCATTAACTTAAGTTTAATCATATTATATAATATCTTACTCAACTTATTTTTTCAACAATTTTTCCACGAAAGGTAGCATACCGTTTCTACATGTGAGATAACATAATTCAATAGCATATTAAAGCCTATGTAACATGTTATTTTAATAGCATCGTGTTATTATTAAAATATATATTCACCAGTACCATTTTATGGTTATACTCAAAATAAATCAGCATTACATGTAATATTAATGATTAATTGTTGTTGAATATTTATATATTTTTAGAATTATTTAAAATTTAATATATAGTATTAATTAGGAAATAATTAGCTTCCTGATGCCATTTAAAAAGTAAAACAGCTTCAGAATCATTGCTCTGAAGCTGTTTTATTTAATTATTTAAATCTTTATTTTTATTTGTCTTTATTAGTATCAGAATCATCAACTTTTTGTTCTTTCTTATTTAAGAATGGGATATTTATTATACCTTTCTTATTAAGTATGAATAATACTAAGCAACCAATAATCGTTACAACTAATATAGAACCAATTACTATACCAACAATAGCACCAGCAGATAAACCTTGTTTTACTGGAGTTGGTGATTGTAATTCTGCTAATTTTGCTTCAGCATTAGAAAGCTTATTAACAGTATCAGATGAAACTTTTGCTTTTTGGTCAGCAGTTAAAGCATTATATGCTGCTCTTGCAGCTTTAATTGTTTCTTCATCATTTAAAGTTACACTACTAGTTTCAGGAAGAGCATTGATTTTTGCATTTACAGCTTCGGCTGCTTTTGTATCAGCAGCATCTTTTTCAAGTGCAGTAATCTTAGCCTCGGCATCAGTCAATTTTTTAAGTATTTCTTGAGATACTTTTGCTTTTTGGTCAGCAGTTAAAGTGTTATATGAAGTTCTTGCAGTTTCAACAGCGTTTTTATCATTTAATGTAATTTTGCTAACTTCAGGAAGTGCGTTAATTTTTTCAATTACAGCATTGGCTGCTTTTGTATCAGCAGCATCTTTTTCAAGTGCAGCAATCTTAGCCTCGGCATCAGTTAATACTTTAAGTGTATCAGCTGTTATTTTTAATTTTTGCTTTTCGGTTAAAGCATCGTAAGCTGTTCTTGTAGTTTCAACACTGTTTTTATCATCTAATGTAATTTCGCTAAGTTCTGGAAGTGCTTCAATTTTTTCAATTACAGCTTGAGCAGCAATTAAATCAGGATCAGGTTGGTTATAAACTAAACTTAATGTGTCTCCATGTTCTGTAACAACAGCGACAACAACATGAACTAATCCATCATCATCAACATTTCTTGTAAATGTTAAAGTCTTATAATCCCAACTTCTAGCTCCAATTTTACAATAAGAAAAATCATCATAAATTTCAGATAAGTCATAAGATGTTTTATTTGAATCATAGTCATTTATGACAATTTCAAATTTAGAGTTTGTTTCAGTATCAGTTAAAGAAAATATACCTTGATTATTTGGTGTAATATGTTCTTCATATTTTTCAATGGCCCATTCTCCAGATACTGGATCTGCTTCTACCAAATTATATAAATCATTATTTTCAAGTTCGACCATAGCACTATAACTGATATAACCATTTTCATCAGAAATCAACATAATACTTGCAGATTTATAATTATATTCTGTCTCTCCAATTATTGCTTTACATTTTCCTAAGTTCATATCATCAATCGTATATAACTTATTTGGAGTTAGGTTATGATTTACATAAATGTTAGAATCAGCAGATATATCAACTTCGAATTTAAATGCCACATTTTCAGTTTTATTTCCAAGATAAATATATACACCGCTAGTATCGGAATAACTTCCAAATTGATTTTCAATTAAAACTTTTATTGCTCTGGCATCATCGTATGCTTTTTTAGCATTTGTTGTTGCAGTTGTAATATTGGTAACAGCTAAAGCAATATCATCTTTATCTATATTATCACTTGTTGCAACAGCTTTTGCAGCATCAATTGCAGTTTTAAGAGTGTTTGCGATATTTACATAATCAGTATTATCTTTAATACTACTATAGAATGTTTCTGCATCAGAGATTGCTTCGTTTAATGCACTTGTATCTGGAGTTGCAGGAGCAATATAGTAAACAGTAAGAGAGGTGATTGGGAGAAGTTGGTAGTCGTCATTCGTATAGAAGTAGAACTCATCTGAAGGAGTCAATGATACTTCATACTTTTTTCCGCTCTCAATTACTTGGGAATTATTCTTTTTGTCCCATGACTTCAAATTACCATTAAAAGTGATTTCGAAACCAGTGATGTAAGAGAACTCATAGGCATCAACTGACGCTAATGCGCTATTTTTGTCGAATAGATACAAATAATCAAAATGAGTCCCGTAGAAATCCAAGTCATAACCCATAGGGTTGTCCCCAACAACTCCAAACATCTTGCCATTTAAAGCGGTTGTGCAGATGCTACTCCAGGACATATTTTCTTCAGTTGTAACCGTAGAGTTTCCATCGAAAGTAACACTATATTCAATAGCGGTACCATACACTTCAATCGATGTTATAGCATTCATATCAGAATTATCCACACATAGTCCGTTTACAAAACGTGATTCAAAAGGTCCCTCTGTATATGTATAGGTAAAAGTCCCTATTCCCTCAATTGTGTCTGAGAAGATACATTTGGTTATTACGAATCCTTTATTTCCTTCGACTCTTACAAAGCCATCAGCAGCCTCCCATTTCCAACCAAAATCCGAATCATATTTACTGTTTTCTAATTTAACTGTAACAATACCAGGTATGGTTTCATTATATGTAGTATCGCCAGTTGGTGTAATTGTTGTAAGCAGTTTATCTTCAGTTCCTGCATATACAACATTTCCTTTTTGAACGCTCATAAAACTGATTAATAATCCAATAATCATAAGAGCAAAAATCGCTAATTTCTTTTTCATATTATTCCCTCTTTTCATAATAATATACTTATAACACTCTATTTATTTATATCGTTTATTCTGTTTTTATTTTACAACAAAAAGCGCAACAAAAGTGCAACAAAAACAAGCAATAATGTAATAGAAATGATAATATTGAAATGTAAATAAAATATTTACATTTTAGGAAAAAATTAAAAAGGATTAGTTTTCTAATCCTCTTCGTTACTTATTTTGGTTAAAATCACCTATTTTTAAGCTATTTTTTGCTATTTTTAGTCGTTTCTACGATTTAGTAAACAGACTGTCTCCACATGTAATGTTCTAGGAAATAAATCTACTGGGACAACAGTCTCTAATTTATATCCATTTTCTTCTAATATTTTTATATCTCTTGCACATGTTGCTACATTACAAGATATATAAATTATTTTTGGGATTTTCATACTAATAACTGTATTTAAGAATTCTATATCACAACCCTTTCTAGGAGGATCAAAGAATATAACATCTATATTAGTCATATTAGATAATTCTTTTATTTTTTCTTCACACGGTCCTAGAATGAATTCTGCATTATTTATATTATTTAATAACTTATTATTATTGGCATTTTCTATAGCTGATTCAACTATTTCAATACCATATACTTTATTAACATTTTTAGCTATATTTAATGTAATAGATCCCATACCACAATATGCATCTATAACATTCATATTTTTATCTAGATTTGCTAACTTTATTGCTTTAGAATATAGCTTTTCACATTGCGAATTATTTACTTGCATAAATGATGCAGGAGATACATTAAATTTCAATCCTAAAATATCTTCTATAATAGTTTCATTACCATATATCAATTTATATTCATTAGATAATACAACATTTGTTTTCTTAGAATTAATATTTAAATATATAGATTTTATTTCCTTAAAATCTTCTATTAAATAATTAACTAAATTGGAAAAATCATAATATTCTGTTGTTACTAAAACAACCATATATTCATTTAATTTAGTATGTCTAACCATTACTTCCTTAAATAAGCCTGTATGGCTTTTTTCATCATAAATTGATATATGAAATATATTTAAATATTTACATATATAATTCAATATTTTATTAGTTAATTCATCACTAATTAAACAATTATCTATAGATACTATTTCATGAGAATCCTTTTGATAAAAGCCATATAATATATCATCATCTATATCCTTACAAAAAGGCACCATAACCTTATTACGATATCCATAAATATTATCAGCTTTAATAATTGGTAATAATTTATAATCTAATCCTCTTAAGGTTTGTGTGACTCTAAATTCTTTTATTTTACATTCTTCTTCATATGAAATATGCATCATATCACAACCACCACAATATTTATAATATGGGCAATCAGCTTCTACTCTTAATGGTGATTCTTTTAATATCCTTACTAATTTAGCAAAAGCATATTTTTTATGAACATTTATTATTTCAACTATTACTTCTTCATCTATTACTGCCCCAATAACAAAAACAATTTTAGAATCTATATGGCATACACCATATCCATTTATATCAAAGCTTTCAATAGTTACTTTATATGTTTCTTTTTCTTTCATAAAATCACCTACTTTGACGCCTTTAGCTCAAATATAGCATCTCTTATCATCGCAGCTGCTTCGAAATTTAATTCTTTAGCATACGCCTTCATTTCTTCTTCTAATTCTAATATTCTTTGAGCCTTCTCATCCTTAGTCATATTCTTATGATATGTCTTATTAGTATCACTAATATCATCTGCTTTTTTCATTGTAATAGACTTAGGAATCTCTTTAATAATAGTTTGTGGTGTAATATTATGATCAATATTATATTGATTTTGAATATCTCTTCTACGTTTAGTTTCTCTAATTGCATAATTCATCGCATCAGAATATGTATCTGCATATAATATTACTTTACCATTTTTATTTCGTGCAGCTCTACCTATTGTTTGAATTAAGCTTCTTTCACTTCTTAAGAAGCCTTGCTTATCTGCATCTAAAATACATACCAAAGATACTTCAGGTAAATCTAAACCTTCTCTTAATAAATTAATACCAACTAGACAATCATATTTACCTAATCTTAAATCTTTTAAAATCTCTATACGCTCTAATGCTTTAATCTCTGAATGTAAATATGCAACCTTAACACCTAATTTTTTTAAATATGCAGTTAATTCCTCACTCATTTTAATTGTCAATGTTGTTACTAAGACTCTTTCTCCAATTTTAGAATGATTTACAATTTCAGCATAAATATCATCAACCTGACCATTTGTCTCTCTTACTTCTATAATAGGATCTAATAGCCCTGTTGGTCTAATTATTTGTTCTGTTATAGGATAATTCTTTTCAAAGTCTCCAGGTGTTGCAGACACAAATAATGCTTGATTTATTTTTTTGTCAAATTCATCAAATTTTAAAGGTCTATTATCTAAGGCACTTGGTAGTCTAAAACCATAATTAACCAAATTCATCTTTCTTGATCTATCACCATTATACATTCCACCAACTTGTGGAATAGTTACATGTGATTCATCAACAATTAACAAAAAATCCTTTGGAAAGAAATCAATTAATACAGATGGTGTTTCGCCTTCTTTTCTTAATGCTAAATGTCTTGAATAATTTTCAACACCTGAACAAAAACCTGTTTGTTCAAGCATTTCAATATCATATTTTGTTCTTTGCTCGATACGTTCAGCCTCTAATGGTTTACCTTCGTCATTAAATTCCTTTACTCTATCTTTTAATTCTTCTTTTATTCTTCTAATTGCCTCTTGAAGTTTATCCTTATTAGTAACAAAGTGAGTAGCAGCGAATATATTAGCAAACATTACATCCTCTAATGTTGTTCCAGTCAAAACATCAAATGTTTTTATTCTATCCACTTCATCATCAAAAAATTCAATTCTTATTCCTTTTGCATGCTCAGAAGGTGGAATAATATCTAATGTATCTCCCCTTAATCTAAAAGAACCTCTTTTAAATTCAAAATCATTTCTTTCAAATTGCATCTCAACTAGTCTTTGCATAAGCTTCTTTCTATTATAAGATTCACCAACTCTTATATTTAACATAGAATCTTTATAATCTATAGGATCACCAATACCATAAATACAAGAAACTGAAGCAACAACTATAACATCATCATAATCCATTAAAGCCGCTGTTGCACTATGTCTTAATTCATCTATTTCATCATTAATTTGAGCATCCTTTTCAATATAAGTATCACTAGATACAACATAAGCCTCAGGTTGATAATAATCATAATATGAAATAAAATACTCAACATGGTTATTTGGAAACAATTCCTTTAATTCATTATATAATTGTCCAGCAAGTGTTTTATTATGTGCTAACACCAATGTAGGCTTATTTAACCTTTCAATAACATTTGCCATTGTAAATGTCTTTCCTGTACCTGTTGCTCCCAAAAGTGTTTGTCTTTTGATACCATTATTAAAATTATTTACTATATTTTCTATAGCCTTAGGCTGATCACCTGTTGGCTTATATTTTGAATTAATTTTAAATGACATAACAACCACCCCTTAGAATTAAAAAGGATTTCTGTTGAAACCCATAATTATAAATTTTAGCAAAATTAAAACTAAGCCAAATCTAATGCTTCTTTTGCAAGTCTATCTGCGATATCATTATATTTATCATTAGTATGGCTTTTTACCTTATGAAATACAACTTCAATCTTGCCATCTACTTCTTTAGCAAAATTAACATATTTAATTGCTATATTTGTATTAGCTTTCCATTCGCCCTTATACCACTTTTCAATACCAATATAATCATAAAATAAATGAAGCTTTTTAATTCCTCTTTTCAGTGAATAATTAATTATATAAGAAGCTCCTCTTATTTCTCCAGAAACATTTCTATGCAAAGAATATTCATCACTTTCAAATCTTCTTTTAAATTCATATTCTTTTCCATTATATAATAATATACCACCAAAACTATATGCATTAGTTTTCTCATCATAGCTACCATCAATATAGCACACTGGCTCTTTTATCTCATTTAGTATATTTTTACCATCTAAAAAATCTTTAGCATCATTTTCACTTGCAAATGATTTATATTTAGGATTACATATTGTTGCTATCGCCTTTTTTGCTTCATCCCAAGATGTAAAAATATTACTATAATTATCTCCCTTTACTGCATAAAATTTCATAACAATCCTCAAATATTCTCAATTAATTTTAAACATATTTTGGCTGAACGGTTAGCCATTTCATCTTCAAATTGTAAATAATCTTCATTTTGGCCTGTTGCTCCTACCAAATCAGAAATATATCTTAATACAATAAAATCAACGCCAGCTCTTGTACATACCTGCGCAATAGATGCTCCTTCCATCTCACATGCTAAAGCACCTAAATCCTTAACCATTTCAAGCTTTTCTAAACTACTAACAAATTGATCACCAGATATAATAATACCCTCTTTATAAGCAATATTAAGCTTATTTAAAACACTCTTTACATGCATAATATTAGTAGGATTTACAGGAAATACCTTAGGCATATGTGGTATTTGTCCATATTCATAGCCAAATATTCTTATATCAAAATCATGATATGCTAATCCATTAGCTATAATAACATCTCTACATTTAGTATTACTTAAACCACCTGCAATACCAGTATTTATTACTAAATCAACCTCATATGTAGTAATCATAATAACTGCTACTGAGGCAGAATTGACCTTACCAACGCCACATTCGCAAATTACAACATTATTATCACCAATCACACCTTCGTAAAATGTAAAACCCGCAATGCTATTTTCATTTACATCTATCATATTATCTAAAATAATATTCATTTCAGTATTCATTGCTGCTATTATTCCAATCATATTATAGCTACCTCCTGATCAAGACTTTTATCTTATACCTACCACTTCTAGTAGTGCTTACAAGCTTATCAACTTTAAACTTTCCATAATGTCTAACATTTATTTCATCATTTTCACTAACATTATGACTAACATTCATATTATTGATATGGTTTATATATACTAATCCTTCTTTAATTAATTCAAGTGATTTATTTCTTGAAATATTATATACTCCAGAAATAATACCATCTAGTCTATATGAAGATGATAATATTTCTTTTTCTTCATATCTTATTACATTAGAAACTTTATAATCAATTCTATCTAATTCTATCTTAGCTCTATTGATAAACTCTAATTCATTTTCTATAAATCTAGATATTTCCTCCGTACAGGCAAAGTAAATATCTTTATTATCAGTAATAACAATATCACCAATAGTTTCTCTTTTAATACCCAAACTCATAAGTGTACCTAATACATGCTTATGTTCAATATTATAATATCTTTTATTATAATCTATCTTATATACACAAATCTTAAAATCATCATTACAAATTTCATAATTAGATAAAATATATCTATTCCTATCTGAATTATCAATTCCACCATAATAATAAAAACCTATATGATTTTTACTACATAGTTCTTCAACTATTCCAGCTTCATTTTCATCTAAAAAATTCAATAATACTACTCTACCATCATTAACTTTATTAATTAATGATAAAATCTTTTTATTAAATTCAATTAATTCTCCCATAAAATTCTACCTAATCTTACATGAGTAGCGCCACTATCTATAGCTATTTTATAATCATCACTAATGCCCATTGACAAATATGGAATAGAAATATTAAATTTTTTCTCTAAATCATTTCTTAAATTATAAAGCTTATCAAACTGATCCTTTAAATCCTCATCATTATCATTTTTAATAGCCATCATCATTAATCCAATAATTTTAATCTTTTTATAATTTAATAAATCGCCAACAAAATCATAAATATTATGATAATCAACACCATTTTTATTTTCTTCTAAATTAATGGAAACCTCAATAAAAGTATTTAATTCATTCACTCTATATTTTTCTATCATCTTAGCTAATTCAATAGAATCTAAAGAATGTAAATAATCTATTTTATTAATTATATCTTTACACTTATTTCTTTGCAAATGGCCAATAAAATGCCATTTAATATCCTTAACGTCTTTCAATTCTTCATATTTATTATTAAAAGAATCAACTCTATTTTCACCAAAATTTTTAATATTATGCTTATATAAATCCATCATTTCTTGAGCACCAACATATTTTGTTGCTGCGACGATATTAACATTATCTGGAATAGTTTTGATGAATTCATCTATATCACTTCTAAGTTTCATAAATACCACCCTATTAATTATATAATATAATTAAACATTTTTCTATAATAAAGCGAAAAGGACACCTACGTGTCCTTTTCTAATTGGGAGAGTTATAAGTTTG
Source organism: Acholeplasmatales bacterium (assembly GCA_017542485.1). Lineage (GTDB taxonomy): Bacteria > Bacillota_I > Bacilli_A > Acholeplasmatales > Anaeroplasmataceae > Anaeroplasma. The sequence continues at coordinate 45,136 of JAFXXC010000077.1, read as the reverse complement.
CTTATGAAAAGTTATCTATCAAATAGGGAGATTATGATAGACACGTCTTTCTTAAGACAATTGTATTCTATCAATAAAAAATGTGTCAAATTTCTGTAAATTATGTGAAATTATGTGATTTTATCATTTTGATAGAAAAATATATCATTTATATCAATTTTAAAATAAATTTTCTTAAATCTATAAAATAAATTAAACTAGATGATATATCCTTCACATTTTGAAATCATCTGTCTAAAGTCAAAATCATCTACTCTTATAGCATAATATTTTTTAAATCCTTGCTTTAAAAGATTTCCGCTTACCAACAATGGATATAGTGTATCAGAATAATATGTCATAAGCTGATTTTTTCTTCCATTAGATAAAGTATAATCCTTTAATGATTCAACCATTACTGTAAGCTTATCCCATTCCTTTAATGGCATAGTTTTAAACTCATCCATAGTACCTGGCTCATTATAAGTTAACATTTGCTTTAAATTTGGTAATAAAGTAGAAATCATATGATTGTAATAATTATCCTGCATAATATCCTCCTAAAAATAAACGTACAGCAAGTATTATATAAAATAAAAATTATTTTTCAAGTAGAAAATGTTTTAATTTTAAAATTTTATTCGAATAAAAAAGGTCTAATTAAATTAGACCTACTTTAACATAAATAATTTTATTAATTATCTTGAAGATTTATATATACAAATATCATAACGATTATCTTCACCAATTAAATTATAATACTTAATCGCAGTTGCGTAATCTCCATGTAATTCATATAGATATGCATCTTTTGCAATACCATCATGATCTGACATTGGTATTCTTTGAAATTTTATCAAATCATATCTACCATATCTTAAAAGCACTCTTTCAAGCCCTGTGAAATATAAATCTCTATATTCCTTATCCTCTTCATTTAAATCAATTGAATCAACAACCTTAAGACATCTTACTTTTTCTTCAGTTGATAATTTCTCATAATCAAGTTCATCCAATAATGATTTATATACACATTCATAAACAAATTTTTCATTTGAATAATTATTATCATCTGAGGACATCATGTTAAAAGCTTCAATATCCATCTTATAACATAACTCAATAGATTCTTTACTTTGTGTTCTTACTCCTAAAACTTTAAGCATTGTTTCAACATCCATTTTTATCACCCCTAAAAAACGAATATTCGTGAATAATTTTATCACACTACATAAAAAAATTAAAGAATAAATTTATCTCTATCATATGGAATTCATAAAAAACAAGAAAAAATGGCATATTGTTCTACAATACACCATAACTTTCTACTTTTTAGTATATCCAAATTCTTTAAAGAATTGTTCTTTAAAATCTAATAATCTATCTTCTTTAATTGCTTCTCTAATATTATGCATTAAATTCTTTAAAAAATATAAATTATGATATGTTAAAAGTCTCATAGCTAAAATTTCTTCACTCTTAACTAAATGATTTAAATATGCTTTTGAATATGTCTTACATACAAAACAATCACATTTAGGATCAAGTGGTTCATTACTTTCTCTTAAAGATTGATTTTTAACCTGAACCTTACCATAAGATGTAAATGCAGTTCCATGACGTGCATTTCTTGAAGGTAAGACACAATCAAACATATCTATGCCATTAATACTACCAACTATTAAATCATCAGGTGACCCAACACCCATTAAATATCTAGGTTTATTTACTGGCATAATAGTTTTTAAATATTCAAGCATCTCATACATTTCTTTTTTAGATTCACCAACTGATAATCCACCAATTGAATATCCAGGGAAATTAATTTTTTCCAATTCATCAAGGCAATGCTTTCTTATTTCCTTATCTCCACCACCTTGAACAATACCAAATAATGCTTGTGTATCTGGATTCTTATGAGCATCAAATCCTCTTTTTGCCCATCTAATTGTTCTATCTACAGATTCAATCATATATTCTTTAGAAGAATTAAATGGAGGACACTCATCAAAAGACATAATGATATCTGCCCCTAAATTGTTTTGAATCTCAATAGATTTTTCAGGTGATAAAAATAATTTTTCTCCAGATTTATGATGTCTAAACTCAACACCCTCTTCTGTAATCTTCCTAATATTAGATAGTGAAAATACTTGGAAACCGCCACTATCAGTAAGCAATGCTCCATCCCATTTCATAAAGCCTCTAATACCACCAAAATTTTTAATAAGCTCATCTCCTGGCTGAAGCCATAAATGATAAGTATTTCCTAAAATTAGACCATCAGATACTTCTTTAATTTCACTTGGTATTAATGTTTTAACATTAGCCTTTGTACCAACAGGCATAAAAATAGGTGTTTCAAAATCACCATGAGGGGTATGTAATATACCATATCTCGCTCCTGATTGCTTACAAACATGCTTAAGTTCATACCATACTGCTGGCATTATCTTATTCTCCTAATAGATTTGATTGTAACATCTTTAAGTGGTTTATTTCTGTGATCTGTTTCTACAACTGCAATTTTATCGACAACCTCAATTCCTTTAGTAACAACACCAAAAGCCGCGTATGAACCATCAAGATGAGGTGAGTCCTTATGCATAATGAAAAATTGACTTGAAGCACTATTAGGCATATTTGTTCTAGCCATAGAGATTACTCCTCTAGTGTGCTTAAGTAAATTATTAACTCCATTTATAATAAATTCACCTTTAATAGTTTCATCAGATCCTCCAATTCCAATTCCTTTAGGATCTCCTCCTTGAATCATAAAGCCTTCAATAACTCTATGAAAAATAATTCCATCATAAAACTTTTTATCTACAAGCTTTAAGAAATTATCAACGGTAATTTCAGCTGTTGAAGGAAATAATTCCAACTCCATTTTTCCATATTCACCCATATCTATTAATACTTGAGGATTATTATCATTCAAGTATTCTTTAAAACTTTTAAACTCCATTATAATCTCCTCCTTATTTTATAAACATTGCATCACCGAATGAGAAAAATCTATATTTTTCATCTACAGCGTGCTTATAACTATCAAGTATAAATTCTCTCCCTGCAAGTGCGCTAACTAGCATTATCAATGTTGATTTAGGCAAATGGAAATTAGTAATTAACGCATCAATTGATTTAAATTTATATCCAGGATAAATAAAAATACTTGTATTCTCGCATTTAGGAGTAAATCCCACACCTTCTTTATAATTAGATTCTAATGTTCTTGTAGATGTAGTACCTACTGCGATAATTCTTTTACCCTTCGCCTTAGCATCATTTAGCTTTTTGCATGATTCTTCTGATATTTCATAATATTCTGTATGCATAACATGATTTTCAATATTATCCTCATTTACAGGTCTAAATGTTCCTAAACCTACATGAAGTGTAACATATATAATATCAATACCTTTATTCTTTATTTTTTCTAACAATTCATTAGTAAAATGTAACCCTGCTGTAGGCGCGGCAGCCGAACCAGGATTTTTAGCGTATACTGTTTGATATCTATCCTTATCTTTCAATTTCTCATGGATATAAGGAGGAAGTGGCATTTCTCCTAATTTATCTAAAATCTCAACTAATATACCATCATATATTAATTTGAAATGGCATATACCCATATCAAATAATTTAATACATTCTGCCTTTAAACTGCCATCACCAAAAGAAATTACAGTTCCAATCTTAACCCTCTTTTGTGGTTTTGCAAGGCACTCCCAAACATTTTCCCCTAAATCCTTTAATAACAATACCTCAATTAATGCGTCTGTATCTACCTTATGACCATATAGTCTTGCTGGTATTACTTTTGTATCATTCAATACTAATACATCATCTTTATTAAGATAATCCAAAATATCACTAAATATTCTATCCTCATAAGTCTTAGTATTTTTATCTAATACCAAAAGACGTGATTGGCTTCTATCCTTTAGTGGTGTTTGGGCTATTAATTCTTCGGGCAAATAATAATCAAAATCATCAGTTCTTATCATGAAAATATCCCCTTATAATATTTAACACCAAGCTTTTCATAAGCCTTTTCTGTAGCTATTCTACCTCTATTACTTCTTTTTATATAACCTTCCTGCAATAAATATGGTTCATATACATCCTCAATAGTAGTTACCTCCTCTGAGATAGTAGCAGCTAAGCTTTCAACTCCAACCGGTCCACCTTTAAATGTTTCTACTATTGCTCTTAAATATCTATAGTCTGTATAATCAAGACCATCATTATCAATTCCAAGTTTATCTAGTGCTATTTGACAAATCTCATTTGAAATAACACCATTGTTTTTTACATCTGCGAAATCTCTAACTCTTCTAAATAATCTATTAGCTATTCTTGGAGTACCACGACTACGTCTAGCTAAAGATAAAATGGCATCATTTTCTATTTCTGCATTGTATACCTTCGCTGTTCTTTTAACAATTTCAGATAATTCGTCAATTGTATAATAATTAAGTCTTAATACAACACCAAATCTATCTCTAAGTGGAGATGAAAGATCACCATACCTAGTTGTTGCGCCAACAAGAGTAAATGGTGGAAGATTAACTCTAATGCTTCTTGTTTGATTATCCTTTCCAACCATTATATCAAGGACATAATCCTCCATTGCGCTATATAGTACTTCCTCTACATATCTAGGTAATCGATGTATCTCATCAATAAACAAAACATCTCCCTCATTTAATGTAGTAAGAACTGCTGCTAAATCACCACTTCTCTCAACAGATGGTCCTGAAACAACCTTAATACCAACGCCAAGCTCGTTAGCTATAATTTGTGCAAGCGTAGTCTTACCTAATCCAGGAGGACCATATAATAGGACATGATCAAGCGATTCATTTCTTTTCAAAGCTGCTTTAATATAAACATCTAGCATTTCTTTAGCTTCACATTGACCAATATATTCAGTTAACTTTTGAGGCCTTAACGATAACTCACTTGTTTCCTCGTCGCCTTCTAAATTTGGATCTAATATTCTATCTCTTCCCATAACTATGCCTTAATAAGCTTCTTAAGTGCTTCCTTAATTAGCTCCCCTTCATCCAAATTAGCATCAAGCTTAGGAATAACCTTAGTTATTTCCTTTTTACTATAACCTAATGCAATAAGCGCATCTTCTACATCATCAAGCTTTGAATTGCTGACACCTTCATTAGTAAACGAAAGCTTACCTGCCAAATCCAAAATAATTTGTTGACTAGCCTTACTACCAATACCAGGAAATTTTCTTAAATATGCATCATTTCTTGCCTCAATAGCCCTACATATTTCATTTACAGTTCCAGTAGCCAATATGCTTAATGCACTTTTTGGGCCTATTCCACTAACAGAAATAAGTTTTAAAAACAACTCTTTTTCTTCAAATTCCATAAAACCATATAGTTCTATCAAATCTTCTCTTACATGCTGATAAGTATAAATTTTATATTCTTCATTAAGTTTATAATTAAAAGGATTAGGGACAATTATTTCATACCCTATTCCATTATTTTCGCAAATTATATATTTAGGTGTAATTTTCATCACCTTACCAATTATATATCCATACATACACTAATTCACCTATTTTATAATATCATAACATTAGTCTTTTTTAAAGATAATTATTCCCAATTATATATACATTAAGTATTTTATACTTAAATAACAATTTATAACTTTACTATGATTGAATTTGATTATATAATACAAGTAGGAAAGTTTGAGGTGATAATAAATGTCTAGATTTAACGATGATATAACTAATTTCTCGAATGAATTCAACTCATTTATTAACACCTTCATCGAACTCGATGATAAAGCACCATTTGATAATAATTTATTGAATACTATAAAACTAACATTCACTTCTTTTATTGATGAATGTATCAAATCAACAATAATTTTAGATAAGAATCTACATAAATATTCTGAAAATTTCACTAAACAATTAAAAGAATATAATAATGAAAAAAATATCTTAATAAAAGAAACAGAAAATCAGAAAAATCTAATAATAGATAAATATGCAAAAAGTGATCAAAACATCAAGCAAGAAATAGTAAAAATAAATGAAGAGAATGCCAGAAAAAAAGAAGCTCATGAATTAGACATTAACTATTTCATTATGTCAAACAATCAAAACATAGAAATGTTCAATTTAGAACATCAAGAAAACATATCAAGATATACTTACCAACAGGAAAACGCTAATTTAACATATCAAAACAGTATATCTAAAAATAATAGCCATCTTGAACAAAAACTAGAAAAACTAAAAAATGATCATTCTTATTCTTTAATAGATTATGATATCGAAACTGGAACAATAATTAAAAACTATAATCAAAGAATATCAAACACTAATGAAATATTAGAAAAACAAATAAGTGATTTCTCTGTAATACAAGCTACACATAAGGAAAATAAATACAAAGAAAGTGTAGAATTAAACGATAAAATAAGAAAATTAGTTACAGAAAAAAATAAAAATAATGGCGAAGAACGTACTAAATATTCTAATAGTCTATCATCAAATCAATCAGAAAAAGAACAAAAAAGAAATGAATATCAATTTGAAAGCCAAAGCATATCAAGAGAATTCGTTTTAAATATGAATGACTTAGAAGAAAGTATAACAAAAATCAAAAATGATTATAATTCCGATATTGCAAACGAAAAAATCGATTTACAATACCGTCTTTTAGATTTGCATAAAGAACAAGAAAAAATCATCTCTTCTATCTATTATTCTCAATTAGATGATAGAAATAAAAAAAGACAAATAAAACAAAAAAACCGTGCCTTCTTCGACTCATCAAATCTTGAAGAGTCACAATCAGAAAAAACTTTGAAAACTTTAACTAATAATTATCTAATTGAAACAGAAAACAATTCATACAATAAAAAAATATTAGAACTTAACAGAACCTTTTCCATTAAGTCTATAAACGAAAAAGAATTGCACGACAATAAATATTACCAAGAGCGTAATAACCTAGACGAAAATGATTTAAATTATAAAATGACAGTCACAAATAATGACTACAACAAATCAGCTAACCTAATTAGATTAGAAAGTTCAATCAAAACAATTGATATTGATAAAGATTTCGAAAAACTTGAAACATTACATCATATTGAATTAGAAAAAACTATTACAGATATTAAAAAAACAAAAATAGATTTAAATTCAGTAGAAAGCATCCATAAAATAATTCATGAAATTGAAGATAAAAAATACATTAAAACTCAAAACTATCTAGTAGTACATAATCTTCTAGAAATAGAAAAAGATAGGGTTTTAAATGAATATAATAAAAAACTTTATGATTTAAATGTAAAAAAAGAAAACGAACTTTTAAACTATAGTAAATCAAATATTAGATTAAAAAACCATAAATATAAACAATTAAAGAATTCTGAAATTGCCATTGAAAAGGCAATACTTCAAAACGATGTATATTCATTAAATTTCCAAATGGCATTAGACAAATTCAAAAAAGCACTTGAAATAGATTCAGAATCTTTAAAAGGTCAACTTGAAGTAGATAAATTATCTTTAACAATACTTGATAAACGTTTTATAAATGAGGTCAAATCTATAAATCAAATATCTTCTACTTATATCAATCTAGTAGTTGAATTATTTAATAATACAACAAAGATATTAGATATAATATTTGGCAATATTATTTTCCGTCCTGAATATTATGATATAGTCATATCATTCATTAATGGAATGTTAAAACACGCATTAGATTATTTAAGAGATTTAGGTGATTCCTTAATCGAATTAACAAGAGTAATAACTAACTATAGATTAGAATTTGAAGAATCATTTAAATTTAAAGATTATTATGAATTAATAGAATCAATCTACAGCAAAGATTATAAAGTATTATCATCAAAGAAAAATGAATTGGAAGATTCTTTAGAATTATATCAAAATAAAATAAATGATTATAATGCATTAATTTTTACAATACAAAATCAAATATTATATATTAAGGATCCTAAAAATTATGCATTATATGATAAACAAACAGCCAAAAAGAATTTAATTACATTAACAAATAAAATTAATACTATAACTCAGGAAGCCAATGAAAATATTGCTAAAATAGAACCAATAAAATCTGAGCTTTCAACAGTTGATGCAAAATTAAAACAATTAGAAGCTGACTATGCCAATAAAAAAGCAGAAATAAAACGTAGACAATATTATAGTGCTTCTGCATATCATAATTTAATATCTAATTTATTAAATACTGTAAATAATACAAAAAAAGCAATTAATTTTATTATAATGCCTCCAAAGGAAACAAAAATTACTTCTATTAATTATGAAACAGTAATAAACAAAAAGAAAAATGAAGTAAATATGAATATTTCTTCACTAATAAAAATGATTTATGATAATATTAATATCTTCTACCTTTCTGAACGCCAAGAAGAGGCTAATGATTTAAATTCTACTGAAAAGACATACGAAGAAAAAGTCATTAAAATTAACAATGATTTTGAGGCGAATGTTGAATCAGAAAGACAAAGAGCTAACAGAATCAAACATGGATTAAACCAAACTATTAGGAAAAGACATCTTCAATATGCTAAATCTGAGAGAAAATGTGATAATCTAATCAAAAAGAATAACAATAATCACAATATCAATTCTAAAAATATAATTAATAAAACTTCAGAAGCTACACAAAAATTTTATGATGAATTCTATGCAATTTGTGCAAATCAAAAATCAATTATTGATGATTACGAGAGCACAATGAATGAATTATCACAAAAATATCATGAAGATGTAAAAAATATTGTTGATACTGCAACACTAAGCAAAAAAAGATTAGATGCTGATTTACATATTTATATTAATAAACGTAAAGAGATAATTAATAACATTCCTGAAAAAGCAAAAACAGAAAAACATAATTATCAGCTTGAAACAAAAAGATATAATCAAGATATAGATAAAAATACTAACCAAGCTAAATTAGATTATATTGAAAGACGTAAGGAAATTAATAATAATATTTCAGAAATTAATATGACATATGGAAAAAGCATTATGAATTTAACAAGTACTCATAAGCTTCAGCTTAGACGTGAAAAAAAGAATCACAACATTCAATTAAAACATATTAAATAGGAGACTAACTCTCCTATTTTTTTCGCAAAAAAAGTGCGATATTTATCGCACTAATTTCTTTTTAACCAGCTAGGGAAATTTGATTGAGGTTCTTCATCGGAAATTTTTTCATTTCTCATTCTTTCCTTTTCAGCCTCTTTCATACGTTTCTTCTCTTCCTTAAGACGTCTTCTTTCCTCTTTTGGAGAAATATTGTCAAATATTTGTCCAAGCTTTTCTTTTCCTTGGTCTTGTTCAGTTTCAACATAATCATCATCATCTAAGCCTGAATAAGTAATATTATCATCACTCATATTCTTAAATATAGCTGAACGAAGTTCATCAAATCCAGATTTTTGAGCTTTAAGTTCATATCCAGTTGCAATAACTGTAACAACAAGTTCATCCTTCAAATCTGTATTAATTGAAGCACCAAATATAATATCTAAGTCTTTTCCACTATTGTTTCTAATTTCTTCAATTGCTCTATCAACCTCAGTTAATGATAAAGAAGTTGAAGCATTAATATTAACTATGGCATTTGTTGCACCATCAATTGTTACTTCAAGTAAAGGCGAATGAATTGCATTTCTAGCAGCTTCAATTGCTCTATTAGGACCTTTGGCAACACCTATACCTAAAAGTGCTGTACCTTTATTCTTCATTACTGTATTGACATCAGCAAAATCTACATTTATTAATCCAGGTATAGCAATGATTTCTGCTACACCCTGAACACCTTTACGTAAAACATTATCAGCCTCTCTAAAAGCTGCTAAAATTCCAGTAGATGTATCAACAATTTGTAATAATCTTTGATTTGGTATAACAATTAATGTGTCAACATATTGTCTTAAATTTTCAAGTCCGGCTACAGCGTTTGCTGTTCTTCCTGGTCCCTCAAATGTAAATGGTTTAGTACAAATACCTACGACTAAGCATTCATGTTCTCTAGCAACCTTAGCGATAACTGGAGCTGCACCTGTACCTGTTCCACCACCCATACCACAAGTAATGAAAACCATTTGTGCTTCACCAATCATCTCATGAATATCATCTTCGCTTTCTAACGCAGCTGCTCTACCAACTTCTGGATTTGCTCCTGCACCCTGTCCATGAGTAGTTGTCTTACCAATTAATAATCTATTTTGAGTTCTTGAATTTTTTAAAGCTTGAGCATCTGTATTTACAGCCCAGAATTCAACACCAAGAACTTCGTTTTCAATCATATGATCTATTGCATTATTACCAGCACCACCAACACCGATAACTTTAATCTTAGTTTTTGATGAATCTAACTCATCTAAGTCATCAAATATCATAATATTCCCCCTTCTTTTCCCCTTTTTCCGATATTCTTTTAGTATAATATATTTTATACTAAATATACAAAATTTTCAATAACTCATAATATGAATATAAATATTTTCTAGTTTTCATAATTTTTCATTATTACTATAAATTTTTTTTATAGTTTGTTAATTTTCGATAATTTACCTATATGAAAATAAGAAAAAGAAAAGGAGAATAAATTCTCCTATTCGTCTTCAATTTCTGCTTTTCTAGCTTCAATTTCATCATCGGTTGCATCAACAACTGTAACCTTTGCTGAAGTAATTCTTCTATCCTCAACTTCGTATATAGAAATTGTTAATTTTTTTGCATAATCTTGATATTCTTCAGTTTCTGAATCCAACTGAGTATATAGTGCAATGTAGTTAATTGAAAAACCTACCTCAGGCAAGCTTTCACATTTTGCAAATAACCATCCTGATATTTTACTTGGTATATCATCAGGACAATCACCAACATTTATTCTTTCAAATAAATCTTCAACGAACATATCAGCATCAACAATATAGCTACCATCCTCAAGCTCTTCGAATCTTAAATCGTCATCTCCAGGATTATCATGTTCGTCATATATTTCTCCTACTATTTCCTCAAGGCAATCCTCCATAGTAACAAGGCCCAATACATCACCATATTCTCCTGATACTATAGCAATATGAGTTTTACTACTTCTTAATTCTTCTATTAAAGCGTCAACTTTCATTTCAGATGAAACAAACTTTACAGGTCTTAAAATTCTTCTCCAGCTCATCTTAGGATTTTTTACCAAAGCAGGGAAAAAATCTCTTTCATAAAGAATACCAACAATATGATCTTTATCCTTTTTATAAACAGGAACTCTTGAATAAGCATTTTCTATCATAAAATTCTTCACTTGTTCAAGTGTTGAATTATAATCTAAGGCCTCCATTTGAATTCTTGGAACCATTATATCTTTAACACTTCTATCATTTAAGTTAAATACATTCCTAATTGTTGCAGCCTCATCCTCTTCAATTGAGCCTTCATCCTCCATCTGATCAATTAATACATTTAATTCATCCTCATCAATCTTAGTATCCTCAGCCTTTTTTCTAGTTATCATTCTTTGAATTCCTAAGAAAAAATACACTAGAGGAGTTAGAATTAATGAAACAATATATATTGGCCAGCTTATAGCACAAGATATTGGCTCTGGATGTTCCTTGGCAATAACCTTTGGTACTATTTCGCCAAATATTAACAATACTATTGTTACTGATGCTGTAGATATTAAGCTAACGTAATCCTCAGCTACTGCTAAACTAATAAAAAAGTACACTGCGATAGTAGACAATAATACATTAACAATATTATTGCCAATTAATAATGTAATTAACGTCTTATCAAATTTAGATGTTAACTCTAGTGCTTTTTTTGCACCTCTTTTTCTATCCTCAATCATCACCCTAAGCTTAGACTCAGCTGATGATGAAATGGCAGTTTCACTCATAGAAAAGAACGCTGATAATATTATTAGAATAATCATTATCACGCTCATTAAAGGAATAGATTCGGTAAATACCGAAAGGGGAATTATACTACTCGATTGTACGTCCAATTTTATACACTCCTATATTAAGCTCTACTTGAATACTTTCCTGTTTCTGTATTAATGACAATTTCTTCGCCATTTTCTATAAACATAGGTACCTTAACAAGTAGACCAGTTTCAACAATTGCATCCTTAAGGGCATTAGTTTTAGTATCACCTTTTACTGCAGGTTCACATTGAGTTACCTTTAATGTTACCTTATCAGGTAAAATAATACCTAAAATTTCATCACCATATTTTTCAATATTAACATTCTCATTCTCTTTTAAGAATTGCATTTCATATTCTACAAGATTATGAGGTATTTCAATTTGTTCATAAGTCTCATTATCCATAAATACTAACGCATCACCAGTATCATATAAATATTGCATTTCAATCTTATCGATCATAGCCTTCTCTATTTTTTCTGCTGCGTTAAATGTAAAATCAATAATTGCACCACTTCTTAAATTACGAAGCTTAGTTTTTACAAATGCTCCACCCTTACCAGGCTTAACATGCATAAATTCCAAAATCTTATAAATATTACCATCATAAAGAATAGTCATACCATTTTTAAAATCATTACTTGAAACCATAAATTCAACTCCTATTAATTAAAATCTTTTAAATTATAACATATTATTTAATATTTTTCAAATAACGGACTGCGTCTATGTAGCTTCCCTCTTTCTTTCCAGAAAAAGTAACTGTTGCGCATTCCCTAATAAAATTAATTTTTCTAAAATCTTCTCTATCATCTACATGTGATAAATGTACTTCAATAATAATACCATCAAATATTTCAAGTGCATCATGTATTGCAACGCTTGTATGAGTATAAGCTGCTGGATTAATAATAATCGCATCAAAATTACCTAAAGCGTATTGTATTTCAGTTACAATCTCGCCTTCAGAATTTGACTGAAAAAACTCTAATTCAATACCTTCAGCCTCTTTAACCATCATATCATTTATTTCGTATAATGTTAAAGTTCCATAATGTTCCTTAGGACGCTTACCAAGCATATTTAAATTTGGTCCATTAATAACTAATGCTTTCATTTTAATGCCTCCAATATATTTTCAATTGAGTTATCTATATTCTCATTATCAACCTTAATATCCATGAAATATTCATATAAATCTTTTCTTTCATCATATAAAGTATAAACACTTTTTTCCATTAATAGAGGTCTTACAATTTTAGATTGTTCTAATCTTTTTTCTAAAGCCTCTGGTCTTACATACAAATATATGCATTTACCATCCATAAGGCTTTTATTATTCTTATCCTTAATAACTCCGCCACCAGTTGCGATAACTACATCATTCATATCCAAAAATTCATTTAAAGTATTCTTTTCTAAAGCTCTAAAATACTCCTCACCATATTTATCAAATATCTCATCGACAAACATACATGCTTTTTTTTCAATGTAATTATCCATATCAATAAAAGTATATTTTAATCTTTTACTTAATTTTTTACCCAAAGTAGATTTTCCACTACCTGGCATACCTATTAAATATAATCTCATCTATTTATCCACCTATTTAAATCATCAATTATACAATCTATCGTATTGTTAATATTACCTAAATCAACCTTATAAAAATGACTATCCATTTGATTTCTAAACCAAGTTTCCTGCCTTTTAGCTAAATGGCGAGTATTCTTTTTAATTTCATCAATTACACTATCAAGGCTAATTAGTCCCTCAAAATAAGGGATAAACTCGCTATATCCTATAGCATGTGGCATAATACCACCATCGTATAGTCTCCTAACCTCTTCTTCAAGTCCATCAGAAATCATCTTATCTACACGTTTATTAATTCTATCATATAGTAATTCTCTATCTAATGTTAAATAAACGATATAATAATCATATAAAGCCTCTTTTTTCTTGTTAAAGCTATGAATAGATTGATTAAGTTCATCATATACTTCTAAAGCTCTTAACACCCTTTTACGATTGTTAGGATGTAATTTCTCTTTATCAATATTAGGATCTCGTTCTAATAATAAATCAAACAAATCTAAATTTGAATAGTCCTTATATTTTTCCTCATAAGAAAAATCTCTACTACTAGCATTAAATTCATAATTAAATAATGCACTTTGAATATATAAACCTGTACCACCACAAATAAGGGATAATTCGTTATTATCCATTATTTTTCTAGCTTCCTTCTGAAAATCAGCAACACTATATCCATCACTTACTTCTCTAATATCAATTAAATGATGAATAACTCCATCCATTTCACTTTTTGTTGGCTTTGCACTACCTATATCTAATCCTTTATATATTGCAACACTATCTCCACTAATCACATCTATATTGAAATGCTTTGCTATTTCAATAGATATTTTAGTTTTACCAACAGCTGTAGCACCTACTACACAAATAACCTTATTCATCATTTTTGTATCCTTTCAAACATCTTTTCTAAATCAGTTTGAGACAATTTAATAATAGTAGGTCTACCATGAGGACATGTGTAAGGATTCTCACATTTATTTAAATTGTTTACTAATGCTTCAACCTCAACCCTTGATAATTGATGATTAGCCTTAATAGATGCCTTGCAACTAATTTGCTTTGCAATATGGTCTCTAAAATAAATAATATCTATTTTTTCTTCATTAATCATTTTTGCAATAATATCATAAATAATTGATTCCAAATTATCAATCTTAGCCCATAATGGAACTCTTCTTATTACAAATGTTTTATCGCCTATTTCATCTAAAGAAAACCCAATTTTTTCAAATTTATCCATATTTTCTTCAATATATAAAGCTTCTTTCTTTGAAACTTGTAAACTAATAGGGAATAACAATTCACTAGATGGCTGATTACTATCGCCTAATATTTTATAATATTTTTCATAATTGCATCTTTCAGCAGCCGCGTGCTGATCCATCAAATATAAACCATCATTATTTTGAAAAACTAAATATGTTCCAAAAACACATCCTACATATTCAAAATATGGTAGTTTTCTTTCAATAATAACATTTTCTTTTTTCTCAACTACTGGTCCATATTTTATCTCTTCATCAGAATCCTCAATATTTAATTCAAATTCTTTAGATTCATATTTAGGAGTATCCTCATTCAATACACTTGTATTAAAGATAGTAGTCTTTTGATATCCAATATTATTATTTTTTTCTATTTTTCTTTCTGGAATAACCATTGTATTTTTTAATACATTCTTAATTTCATCAGTTATTTTAATACAAATATCTGACTCATTTGCAATCTTAATCTCTGTTTTATTAGGATGAACATTTACATCTATTAATAGTGGATCAATTTCCAAATAAATAATAGCTATAGGATATTTTCCAATAGGTATATATGTATCAAATCCAGATATAATGGCATTAGAAATGTTATAATTTCTAACATATCTACCGTTAACTATTAATGTGACCTCTAATTTATTTGATCTATAAATATAAGGTTTTATTAATACTAAGCTTGCCTTGTATCCATCTGATACATATTGTGATGAAATAATGTTTTTGCACGCATCAACGCCATATATTTCGCCAATTAAATTGCTTATATTATTACTACCACTTGTACTAAATACCAATTTATTATCATTAAATACATTAAATCTAATATCTTTATGTGCTAAAGCTATTCTTTCAATAAAAAATAATATTGATGACATTTCACTTTTAGCACTTTTTAAATACTTTAATCTAGCTGGAGTATTAGCAAAAAGTTCTGATACATTTACACTTGTGCCTTTGTTAGAATGATAAACTCCTTCTTCCTTTTTAACTCCACCCTTATAAACCACTCTATATCCATTAACACCATCAATAGATGATGTAATTTCACATCTACTTACACTAGCTATTGAAGCAATTGCTTCGCCTCTAAAGCCTAATGTATTTATTCTAAATAAATCATATTCATTTTTAATCTTACTTGTTGCATGAGGGATAAATGATAACAAAACATCATCTTTATCCATACCCTCACCATTATCAGAAACAATAATTCCTTCAAGTCCACCATTAATTAAATAAATCTTAATTTCGCTACTTTTAGCATCAATTGCATTTTCAACCAATTCTTTAACAACACTAAATGGTCTTTCTACCACTTCGCCAGCAGCAATCATATTATATAGCTCTGGAGCCATTTTCATAATTTTTCCCATTATTCAATCTCCTTAAGCTCATTTATTAAATTTAATGCATCTAACGGACTTAATCTATTAATATCAATTTCTTCCAATCTCTTAAATATCTTTAAAGCACGAGAATCCTCTTTAATCTCCTCTTTATTATCATATTCATCAAAATTAAATAAATCTAATTTAATTGCTTCTTTATTATTATTTTCCTCTAATGACTCTAATATATCCTTGCTTCTTTTTGTTAGTGACTTAGGAAGTCCTGCAAGTTCAGCTACATTAATACCATAGCTTTTATCAGTAGGACCATCAACTACCTTATGTAAAAACTTTACACCATTTTCAGTTTCCTTAGCCAACACATGAACATTCTTAAGTCTTTTTAATATTCCTTCAAGTCTAGTTAATTCATGATAATGTGTTGAAAATAAAACAATTGCCCCTACCTTCTCATGCAAATATTCTAATATAGCTTGAGCAAGTGCCATACCGTCATAGGTTGCAGTACCACGTCCAATTTCATCAAATAAAACTAAACTATTCTTTGTCGCATTTGTAATAGCATAATTAGCCTCACTCATTTCAACCATAAAAGTAGACTGACCAGAAACCAAATCATCTGATGCACCAATACGTGTAAATATTGCATCAAAAACCATTAAATCAGCACTCTTAGCTGGAACAAATGAACCAATTTGAGCCAAAATAATAATAGATGCTAGCATTCTCATATAAGTAGACTTACCACTCATATTAGGACCTGTTATTAAAATAACATTATATTTATTAATCACAACATCATTTAAAATATAATCATTCTTTAAAATAGCTTCTAATACAGGATGTCTACCATCAACAATATTAACTATTCTATCATCATTAAATGTGGGTCTTACATAATTATACTTTATACTAACATCAGATAATGATATATAAGCATCTATTCTAGAAATAATTTCTGCTAATTCTTGTAAGCTCACAACATATTTTGCAGCTTCTTTTCTTAAACTAACAAATATCTCGTACTCCAAGCTTTCTATTCTTTCCTTAGCATTTAATAATGTTTCTTCGTATTCTTTTAATTCTTTAGAAATAAATCTCTCGCTATTAACTAAAGTAGCTCTTCTAGTATAACCAGTTTCTTCCTTTAAATCATTATAAGCTCCCTTAGATATCTCTATATAATAGCCAGTTACTCTGTTATATCCAACTTTTAAAGTTTTAACTCCCAAACGTTCACGTTCGCTCTTTTCATAATTTAATAACCATTCATTACCATGCTTAGATATATTTCTTATTTCATCTAAATCTTTATTAAAACCTTCATTAATCATTCCACCTTCTTTAACAGATAATGGTGGATTTTCCACTAATGCACGTTCTAATAAATCATATAATTCAGAATGAGGATTAATAATATCAGATAAATTTAATAAATTATCATATGAACTATTTTTTAAATATTCTTTTAGACTTGGAATACTTCCTAAGCTTCTTCTTAGCCATACTAAATCCTTTGAATTAGCACTACCTGAAGAAACTCTTGTAATAATTCTTTCTAAATCATAAACATTCTTAAACAGTTTTTTTATTTCTTCTTTGGTTAAAAATGAATTATTAAAAGATTCCACATAATCTAATCTCTCATTAATCAAATCCTTATCTACAAGTGGTTTTTCTAACCATTTCCTCATAAGTCTTGAACCCATGGCTGTATTGCACTTATCAATAAGCCATAATAAAGAGCCATTTCTATTTCCATATCTTAAAGTTTCTGTTATCTCTAGATTCTTTTTAGTAAAGGCATCAATATGTAAATACTTCTCATTTGCATAAGATTTAAATTTCTTAAAATAAATAGGCTTTTGATATTGAGTTTTAATAAAATAATTTAACAATATTGATACAGTGTCATTATATTTATCATCTATATCAGAAACAATATATAATAATTCAGGAGCTATTTCTGTATTATCCATAATAGATAATGTTATATTATTGTTTTTAACAAATTCATAAAACAATCTATTATTAAAATCTGATTTAACAACTATTTCTTTAATATGAAGTGCTAATAATTCATTTAAAAGCATTTCTATATTACTATAAGAAGAAATATACCCTTCACCAGTAGTAACATCAGAATAACATAAATAATATTCTTTCTTATATCCTCCTATAGAAGCAATATAATTATTCTCATTATCCTTAATTCCAGTTTCTATTGTTCCAGGGGTAATAATTTTTACTACTCCACGCTTAACAATTCCTACTGCTTCCCTAGGGTCCTCAATTTGTTCTACTATAGCAATTTTATATCCTCTTTGTACAAGCTTTTCAATATATTCGCTAGCCGCATGATAAGGAATACCACACATAGGCACACGCTCAGGTGCTCCTGCATCCTTTCCAGTCAATGCCAATTCTAATTCTTTAGATGCTAAATAAGCATCGTCAAAAAACATTTCGTAAAAATCACCAAGTCTAAAAAAGACTATATGGTCTTTATAGTCCTTTTTAATATCTAAATATTGTTCCATCATTGGTGTATATTTTACTTCTTTCAAATCAAAAACTTCCTATCTTTTTGCTAACGCAAATATTACAAAACCTAATATTAATACAACAATAGTAAGAGAAATTGATAATAATACAATCTTTCTATTGCCATTCTTTAATTCTTTTAATTTTTTTGAGCCATATAGATCATTAACTATTACATTAGTAATATCTATTTTTTCTTTATTAACTTCAGTATCCCTAAAATCCATAGGTTCATTATTTACTGTTTCATCCTCTAATAATTCATTATTTACTAATTCATTTTCATTATTATCAGATTCAACCTCAACATTTGATTCATCATTAACATCATTTGAATCTTCTGATTCACTATTTTCATTTTCGGATTCTTCATCTTGTATTTCTTCAAGTTCATAATCCTCTAATTCAAAATCATCATTACCATCATCCATCTTTTGCTCACCAGGTCTAATAGGTGCCCCAATAGTTTCTGTTTCTGCAAAAGGAATAAATGTTGTTTCGTTTGGACGATTAATCTTATCTATAATATAATTTATTCTTTCTACATATTCAGGATCATCATCACCATTAAATTTTACTATTCTTTTAGCTTCATCTCCACCAAATACATTTATTTGTGACAAATCAAATGAAAAGTCAACCGGATCATAAATAGGATCACTAATTATCATTTTTATACTTGTATTTGCAATTTCACAGCCTTCAAGATAATAAAACAAATATGTGATATAGTCTTCTTTAGATAATGATGGTGAAAGAGGCACTCCATTTCTTCTACAGTATGTAGTAAGGCTTCCTAATGTCATTTCTTTAAGCTCATTATCAATTTCTTCAGTATATATATCTTTCTTTTTTAAATAATAAACTATAAAATCATAATATTGTTCTTTTGTAAGATATTGAGGAATTTCAATACCATATTTTTCACCAAGTTTTAAAATATCTTGAGCAGATGCTGAAACCAATAGATTATTTTTTAATGTTTCAAAATCAACGCCATCGAATGTACCTTCCTGCTCAAGTGAACACGCAGATACAAAGCTTGAATAAGTTTCAAAATTTTCAAGACCTGTTTTTTTAACATTTCTTAAATATTGTACTTCTCCATCATTTAAAGCTAATCCTGCATAATTGATAAAGATTAAATTTAATAAATTATATCTATATTTGAAATAATCATCGTCATCACAAATAGTCTTAAATAATTCTGTTAATTGAGTTTCGCCAAAGTCCTTATAGCTTTGTAATCTAGTAAAATAATCCTTTGATAATGACTTAGAATGTAAATATTTAATCTTTTCATTTAATACAGAAAACATTGCCATACAATTCATTTTTCTAGGCAAAGCAATTCCCCTATTAGAAATAAAATGATAAAGTTCATTACCAGATAAACTTGTTAGTTTTCTCAACAATCCATCATATTTATAAGACTTACCATATAATACGATAACATTCTTTTCTAAATTCAATTCCATCATTATCACCCTTATTATCAACGATACTTTATTATTATATAATAAAAAGAATTTAATATAAAGCAAATTACTTAATAATTTTAAAATTATAAAAAAGAATATTAAATACAAAAAATATATGCTATAATTCACACGGAAGGTGATTACAAATGAAATATTTAGCTATTATTTTTGATGGTTTTGAAGAGGAGGAGGCAACTGCCCCATTCGCTTTAATAAGAAGGGCGAAAGGCGATTTAACTATTGCAGGAGTCAATAATATAGTTACTGGCTCACATAATATAAAATACGCAGATGTAACATTATTAAGTCAAATAAATCCAAATGATTATGATGTATTGATTATTCCTGGTGGAGGAGGACAATACAAAAACCTTATGCAATCTTCAGTTGTCCAAAAAATAATACTAGATTTTTATAAATCTAATAAATATCTATGTGGTATTTGTGCTGCCCCAACAGTATTTGGAGCATTAGGCTTACTAAAAGGTAAAAACTACACTTGCTTTACTTCAATGAACCAAGATTTTGGTGGAACATACCATGATAAAGGTGTAGTAGTTGATGGCAAATTAATTACATCAAGAAGCGTTGCCTACTCAATAGATTTTGCTTATGCAATTATCAAAGAAACAATGGGTGAAGGAAAACTAAAAGAAGTTCAAAAACAAATATATTATGAAAAATAAAGGGGTTATTAAATTAATCGAGGCTTATCAAAAAGGCATCTCTCCTAATTCTCCTCCTAAATGCCGTTTTTATCCAACATGTTCAGCCTATGCTAAAGAATGTTACCAAAAATTTAACTTCTTCTATGCATCATTTCTAACTACTAAAAGATTTTTAAAATGCAATAGATTATTTAAAGGTGGATACGATCCTGTTCCACTTTCTAAGGAAGAGAAAAAGAAATATAAAGAGGAAATAAACCAAATCGAAAAAGAAAATAAAGAAGAATCAAATGAAGATTGATTCTTCTTTATTTTTACTTATTATATCCTTTTACAATTACATGTGACATATGATCCTTATCAGGATACATTGTACCCTCGTGGATGTTTAATAATTCTAATTGCTTAATTATATAATCTCTATGAACTATAAATATCCTCTCTTTAGCTATGGTATTTAACATTTCATATTCATTAGTGTCATAATTACATAAACCAAATAATACAAAATTACCACTTTGAGCTAATATACGTTCATTAATCATACCAACTTTAACATGAATTGGTTTTAACAATACTTTAGGTGAGAAAAATGATTCATCAAAACTAGGAAGCTCATTTTTAACTTCCGCAACAAATCTTTTATATGCATTAGTATTTTGATAAATACTTTTATCATTTTTCTCTATCGATAGCATAAATTTTTCATATAATTCCTGCTTATATTTAGTCTCTATTACTGCTAAAGATGATAATAATGTTACTGAATTTGAATCAGAATACTTTATTTGATTCCTATCCTCATTCATAACAATTACCTCACCAATTCCATATTTATTTGTCTTATAATTAATAGGCTTTTCACATGCCATAAATAAGGCAACAAGTGGATTTGATGTAGTATCTAACAATCTTGTAGGCATCTTATAATGCTGCATCGTAGTCAATATTTCAATATATTTTTTATTATTTAATTCATTATAAAATTGAGATTTAAAATCCATATACATATAATCTTCATTCTTTGCATAATTCATATTTCTATATAAAGATGGAACGAAATTATATTTATAATAATAATGTCCTCTATAAAACTCTTCCTTATCCGGATATTTTAATTTTAAATCTTCAATAGCACTTATATAATCCTGTACACTTCCTACAACATAATTACCAGAAGGAAGTTTACAAATACTAGCTAATGAATCAAGCACATCTCCTCCTGTAAATAATTCAAAATTACTATATAATGATAAATCAACAAATGATAAATAATTCACTTCAAAATCTTCAACATTAGCCTTTTTTGCAAATACATACATAAAACCTTTTTCTCTATTTATTTTATATACATCGTATGTATTCTCTCTTTTAGCATATGTAGTAACAATATTTCCACTTACTTTAAGTGATATACTTTTACCTATTTCTAACGTATCTAGTGTAGGTGTAGTAATAAAAAATGATCCAAAACAATCATCTTTGAAAAAAGCACCATTAATAACAATATTATTATGTATTAACTCATAATTATTAACCATAGAAATCATTCCTTTTATTCATTATACCATATTTATCTATAAGTTGAAATCCACACTTTCTCTTTATAAACATATATATCTATATTCCCACAATCCTTTGTCATATACACCTTAGACTCTTCTTCTAACCTTTTTACAACATCATTATTAGGTAATCCATAACTATTATTTTTTCCAACTGAAATAATACTATATATTGGACTAACATATTCTAAAAATTCCTTACTAGAAGATGTATTAGAGCCATGATGTCCTACCTTTAAAATATCAGAATCTAAAATATAATCATATTTATCAATTAAATCATATTCTTCTTCAATAGTCATATCACCAGTAAATAAAAATGTAGTATCATACATTCTTAATTTTAAAACAATACTATTACTATTAACATCACTATATTCTTTAATAGGTCCTAGTACTTCAATATCAAACACATTACTATTAATATTATTAATATCACTTATTCCTTTTTTGTTTTTATAACCAGCTAATAGCTTATCAAATCTTTCATCATATATAGGATAATATATCATACCAACCTTAAATTCATCTAATACCTTAACATAATCTCCTACATGATCACTATCAGAATGGGTTAATACTAAATAATCTATATAATCAATACCTCTTCTTTTTAAATAATCTATACTATTAAAACAATCTATAACCATTATTCCTTTATTATATGGTAATTCTACTAAAGCACTATCCCCTTGACCGCAATTAATAAAAGTAACACGTCCTTTAAAATCAACATATTTAATTCCATATAACATAACAATATATGAAACTAATAATCCCAAATAATAAATACCTCTTCCTCTATATAAACCAATAATAAACAATATAAATACAACATAATAAACAATAATCATATATAAATTAAAAGATTGTAAATGGAAAATAGGAAGTAAACTACCTAAATTAACAATATAATTATTTATAAAAATGAACACATACTTAAACACAAAATCTAATATCGGCAACAAACCTAATATATAACTAATAGGTAATAATATATATCCCAACACTATTGATAATATAGGGGATAATAATATAGATAATATAGATACTCTGTTACTTATATTTGTTACAAAAGGTAAAGTTATCAAAAATAATAAAATGTACATTTTATATGTATCTATTAATAAACTTCCACTACTTTTAAATAGACTATTCTTAAAAATTAGAATAAAACTAACTAAAAAACTTAATATAAATCCACTATTAAATAACATAAATGGATTAACTAATAACATAATTAAACAAGATATTGATAATATATCAATCCTGCCATATCTAGTTCTACCTTTATTTAAACTACCAATAATCAAAAATAAAACTGCTCTAACTGAACTTATAGGAGCCCCTATTAATATAACAAACAAAGTTATTATAACTATTGGAATTCCCTTTTTATAATAATTAAATACCTTTAACAATATAAAAGATATAATATTAAACAAAAACACAATATGCATACCACTAATAGCTAATATATGTGATAATCCTAATACACTATAACTATCCTTTATATCATTTTCTAAATCATTATCTCCGAATACTAAAGCCTTAACATATAAATATGATTCCTCACATAAATTATCTTTTAAATAATTAGAATAATAATACTTTATACTATTTAAAGAAAAACCACTTCTTTTAAATTCTTTACTTACAACAATTCCACTTTTATAAATACCTTTACTCTTTAAATAATATTCATAATCAAAATCAGTATCATAACTTTTTTCTTCTATATCATTTATTTTTATTGTTGCAGTATATTTATCTCCTGGCTTAACATTATGATTATTATCATACAATAATAACTTCTTATATCCAACATATGCTTCATATCTATTTTCATCTATAATATCATTAACATAAATATCATAATCATCATTAACATCAAAAACAAAAACTCTATCAATTAAAATCCTCGACAAAAATATTAAAATACTAATCAATATAGGTAACAACAATTTTGTTTTAATTACCAAATATATTAAATATCCACCTAATACAATATAAAATAATGGATATTTATATGAAATAATAAAAAATATAACACCTATTAAAAAATAAAATACATTATTACAAAAAGGCTTTTTCCTTAATATTGTTAATAACCTCATCACTAACTCCTAATAATTCCTTTAATTCAACAAATGTTTCTATTTTTTTCTTATCTCTATATTCTATAATTGCTTTAGCCCTCTTCTCACCTATACCATATAATTTTATAAGCTCATCTAAATTAGCATTATTAATATCAATCTTATCATTAGTATCGATTGCCTCAGTATAATCCTTTTTTGTATCACTACTTTCAATAACAATAATACTATCATCATAATATCTCTTAGTCTTATTACTTGATACAATACTATATTTATTTAAATAAGCTTCTATTTTAGTGATAACATATCCGTATGCATATCCATATGGTATCCTAATATTAACCTCCTCAACCTTTAATTCTCCCTTAACAGTAATATTAATAGTAGATTTATTATTTGTACTATTTTCTTCAATTTCGCTATTTCTATTAGCTAATAGCATTGGCATAAATGCCAAAAATATAGTTATCCCTACTATTAAAATAATAATTATTATTTCTTTTTTTCTTCTCATTGTTTTTCTCCTTTTTTGAATTACACTAAATAATAGACAAAAAAATCAAAAATTAACCAAAAAAATAAAAAAATAGCATTTTGCTATGAAATAATAATTTATTAATATATAAAGAATAAAACCGGATGAATCCGGTTTTATAATCGATTATAATTTTTTAACATTTTTTGCAAGCTGACCTTTTTCACCAACTTCTACATCAAAGGTTACTTCTTGTCCTTCTTCTAATGTCTTGTAGCCATCCTGTACTATTTGACTAAAATGAACAAATACATCTTTTCCCTCTTCTGAAACGATAAAACCATATCCCTTGCTTGAATCGAACCATTTTACTTTTCCATTCATGCTGTAAACTCCTTTCAGCTAAATAAGCCTTTACTATATTATATTACTAATTAATAAACTAAACAAGAGAAAAATGATAGCGTTTACAAAAATAATTCAACTATTCTAAATTTTTAAAAATATGTAATTGCAAAGTGTTTTTTATAATATGTATAAAAAAATAAAACTTTTATGATATAATAAATGTCGAATTATTAAGATTATGTAATTATAATAATGAAAATCTCATAAAAAGAAGGTTATAAAATTGAGTAAAGGATTATTATTGCTGTGGATGTGTTTATTAACCTGTATGGCAGGTGCAGTTAATGCTATTTCAATATTTGGTTATGATGGAACAACTGTTTCACATCTAACTGGTCTTGTCTCTAAAGTAGCTATAAATATTACAGAAGGTGATCTTACCGGTATTTGGGAAGTATTAAGAGTTATAGTATTATTCTTCTTAGGCGCTGTAATATCAGGATTTGTAACAGGTGAAAGAGCATTTTATTTATATAAAAGTTATGGATTTATTATATTATCTATTGGATTATTAATATTTGTCCCATATTTCTTACCAATTAAATATAGTGTATTAGTATTTGCTTTTGCAATGGGATTACAAAATGGTATGGTAGTTTCATTTAAAGGCATTGTAGTTAGAATGACCCATATGTCAGGAAATATTACAGATTTAGGCGTGTTTGTTGGATATAAGCTTAGAGGCAATAAAAACGAAAAATATATAACAGGATTAATTCCATTTTTTGCAATAGTAAGCTTCTTAACCGGAGGAGTTTTAGGAATAGTATTTTATTCATTAATTAATAATATTATATTCTTTATTACTTCTTCTATTTATATTGTATTATCTATAGCATATTTCATTTTAAGAAATAAATGTAATGATAAAGACTTCAATGGAATTCCTGATGATTTAGAACAAAAAGAACAACATATATAATTAAAAGGGGCTGAGAGAAACTATTTTAGTTTTCTTAACAGCCCCTTAAATTATTTAGATAGTAAACCATAGGACACATTATAGGTCCTCCATTCATAATATTTGGACACTTTATTCACACTTTAAATAATCTATCGAATTAATAAACATATTTTTATCTATGTTGTCAATAGTATAATTAGCATTAATGAATGGTATAATATCATCCTTTATTGAACCAAAATCTGATTCTTCAAATTTTAATTTCAATAATTCTTTAATACTATCAATGGTATAATTTGATGTATTTTTTTCTAAAGAATATTTTAATTTATTTTTTAAGTATTCTAAATTAAATTTAACGTCATGTGATAAATAAAACATGTAATCGAAATAATCTCTACCTTTAGTTCTTTCTCGCCAATTTCTAGTTAATAATGCGTTTAATTTACCTGCAAATAATGAACCAAAGTCAAAACAATATATATTTGAAAACATTGGAGAGTTTAATAATTTCATTTCATATCTAGCACCAGGAATATATTTTGTACTAACTTCAATTTTTATTGAAACAAGCTTTTCTTTATTCATACTAATTCCACCAAAATATTCACTTGCTAAATCGTAATAAGATATTTTAATATATCTTCTTCTAACTTCTCCAATATCATAATCTGATTTTGAATATACTATAGATTTTAAACCATATGATTCAAGAACATTAATACACTTTGTCATATATTGATTAAAATCAAGTTTATAATCTTCACTTATTACTTGGAAATCTAAATTTTCACTAAATCTATCTAGATTATGAAAGATTCTTAAGCAAGTTCCACCATAAAAGGCAACATTCTTAAAAAAAGATGTTTGTGCTAATGCATATAATATTATCTTTTGAGATATTTCTCTTAAGACATTTTCAAACTCGATTAGATTTTTAGGATTATTAAGCTTTAATGATTCTAAAATATAATTATTAATCATTTTTATTCTCCAAATACTTCTTTAATAATTTCAATGTTTTAGATGAATATAAATCACATAACCCTATTATTTTCTTTTTATCTAATTCATCAAATAATACTTCATCTATTCTTAAATCTTCAAATAATAAATCTAATAATTCCTTTTTATTATTTCTTGGGGATATTACAGATAATAAATCTAATAATGCTTTTTCACGTGATGCAATCATCACTTTTATTCCATCGATTTCAATTTCATTGATATCATATGGATAAGCATTTGAATTAATATCTTGATATAAAAATAATCCAAAAAAATTTTTATATTCTTTCTTCTTATTCTTCTTAAATGAAGCCGATTTAATGGCATATACCATTTCAGGTATCATTCCATAATAAGCTAAAGCTGTCTCAAAGGATATATATGATGGAGATAATAAAACATTAGCTAAAGTAAAAGGATCAGAATCTTTATTAGTTTCATAAAGACCTCTTTTTAGCTTAATTAAGTTATTATTCTTTTCTTCAAGTGCAATTTTATTATAAATATTAGAATAGTCTCTATATTCATATAAAAGCATATCTATAGTCTTAATCATATAAATTTCCTCCTGTTACTACTATTATACAGTAGTTATTGGAGGAAATCAACAAATGGATGTATAAAAATAAAAGCCTTAGATTCCTCTAAGACTTGAATTATTTATACTGGTGACCTGTATGGGATTCGAACCCATGAATGTCGCCTTGAGAGGGCGATGTGTTAACCGTTTCACCAACAGGCCAAGGCTATATGTGCGCTATATCCGCGCACATATTATGATACCATAATTTATTAATTTTGCAAGTTAAAATTTTTCTATTATAGAATTAATTCTTCTTACTACTTCATTTTTACCTAATATCTTTTGAACATAATAAATATTAGGTGTGTTTTTTCTTCCGGCAAGACATAGTCTTATAAAACCAGCTGCGTCACCAACTTGACCATTAAAATCATTAGGATTTGCTTTATATGCCTTACGATCAGATGTAAATAAATATTTAGCTGATAAATCCTTTAAATTATTGAACCAAGTATCTTCATCAACTTCTACATTATATGTATCTAAATACTCAGTAAGTAGATTTTTTATAACCTTTTTATCTACTTCTTTAAATTCTCCTTTAGATTTCATTACTGTCCAATCTAAAGTATTTTTATCAATTGAATCATAAATATCATTATAGAAGAATGAAATAATAGGATAAATATCAGAATATTTTGCATAATCCTTTCTTGGATTATCTTTTTCTCTTTCAATATTTAAAATATTAGTAATAAATTCTCTATTATTAATAATTTTATCGTAGAATTCTTTATTATATTCTTTTGCCCACGTTTCAACTTCTAATTCTAATTCTGATGCTTTACGATAAGCCATTCTTTCTTTAGAAATAGATTCTACCTTTTCTATATCAAATAAAGCACCATCTAGTGACATCTTATCAAATGTCAATTTAAAATCATATGGTGACTTATCTAAATTAACATTTCTCCATCCTTCATAATTAGAATTGGCTATAGTCAATAAATATTCAATAAATCCATATTTAGGATAACCTTTTTCTAAGAAGTATGAACATGCTGCTTCAGCATCTTTTCTTTTTGAAAGCTTTCTTCTATTACCATCTTCAACTTTCATAATTACAGGAAAATGTGCATACTTAGGACGTTCAAATCCTAGTGTATCGAATAATTCAAGGTGAATAGGTAAACTAGGTAACCATTCTTCTCCTCTTGTTACTACAGTTGTATGCATAAAATGATCATCACATAGATGCGCAAAATGATATGTAGGTAGGCCATCAGATTTTAGAATAACAATATCCTGATCATTTTGAGTTAATTCTAAATCTCCTCTTATTTCATCATGGAATGATATTTTATTATTATGGTCTCCCATTGATTTAAATCTAATAATATATGGATCACCATTATTAATTCTTTTAATTGCTTCATCAATAGGCAAATCTCTATAAATAGCATATTTGCCATAATATCCAGGTATTTCTTTTAAAGCTTCTTGTTTCTTTCTTAATTCAGCTAATTCTTCTTGAGATGCAAAGCATGGATAAGCTCTACCTATCTCAATTAAATGTTTAATAACTGTATTATAGATTTCACTACGCATAGACTGCTTATATGGACCATAATTACCTTTTTCTTCACTATCTGATAAATATCCCTCATCAGGAATAACATCAAATACAGCTAATTGTTTTATTAAAGATTCACCAGAACCTTCAATTTCTCTTTTAGTATCAGTATCCTCAAGTCTAATATAGAAAACTCCATCTGATTGCTTAGCAAATCTAGCAGATATTAATGATGTAAATAAACTACCAGTATGCAAAAAGCCTGTTGGTGATGGCGCAAATCTAGTAACCATAGCACCTTCAGGTAAATCTCTTTTTGGATATCTTTTTTCTAAATCATCTATAGTTAAATTGATATTAGGAAATATTAAATTTGCCAAATCCTTACTATTCATATATTACACCCTTAATCTAACATAGCTAAAAGCTTTTCTATTATTTCACTAAGTCTTGAAACATCTAAATCCTCAACAGTACCATTATCAACATATTTATTACTATCAGGATTAATAGGTAATGAGCCTAATGGTACAATA
The DNA here is from genome assembly GCA_017542485.1 of Acholeplasmatales bacterium. Taxonomy (GTDB): domain Bacteria; phylum Bacillota_I; class Bacilli_A; order Acholeplasmatales; family Anaeroplasmataceae; genus Anaeroplasma. The sequence continues at coordinate 15,144 of JAFXXC010000077.1, read as the reverse complement.
TTATAAAAATCAGCGATTTCATCAAGCTTTGATTCGCCAAATGGATATAATATCTCACCACAACAAGGACATTCCATATAACTCATATTTTCAACCAAGCCTAGTATATTAACATTCATTTGTTTACACATATTTACGGCTTTACCAACAATCATCTTAACTAAATCTTGAGGAGTTGATACAATAACAACACCGTCAATAGGTAAAGACTGATAAATTGTCATAGGAACATCTCCTGTTCCTGGAGGCATATCTATTAATAAGAAATCTAATTCATCCCATAAAACATCACAATAAAATTGTTTTAAAGCACTACCAATCATAGGACCACGCCATAAAACTGGAAGTGTAGGATCTTCAAATAATAAGTTAATAGACATTATTTTAATGCCTAATTTTGATATTTGTGGATACATTAATTCATCAGTACCATCAACAAAAGCCGGAACTCCAAAGCCTTTAGGAATAGATGGACCAGTAATATCAGCATCTAAAATACCAACCTTATATCCACTTTTAGCAAGTGATATAGCAAGTAAAGATGTTACCATAGATTTACCTACTCCACCCTTACCTGATGCCACACCAATGATATGCTTTATTTTATTTTTTGAATTAGTTTCAAACATATCATTTTTATGTCCAAATCTTTTTTCTACTGCCTCATCGATATTTTTTTCATCACTCATATTACTTATTCTCTTCCTTTTTATGTATTTCAGATAATAAATCTTCAATATGATTACCATAATCTAAAGACGTATCACGCTTAAAAATTAAATCAGGCATTTTTCTTGCTTTAATTTTTTTTGCTAATTCAAAACGAATATATACCTTATTTGTTTCTAACAAATTTTGATAATATTCTTCAGTACCCTGATAGAAGGAATAGAAAATGGTCATAAAAGATAAATCTCTTGTTATTCTAACTTCAGTTACACTAACATTTGATAAACCATTTCCTTTAGGGTCACGTCTAAATAATAATGATAATTCACGAAGTGATAATGATTCTAATCTTTCTAAAGATAATCCCATTATCTAGGAATCTCCTTCATAATTGAAGCCTCAATAATATCTCCTTCTTTAATATCATTATAGTTTTCAATTGTAATTCCACATTCAAATCCGTATTTTACTTCTTTTACATCATCCTTAAATCTCTTTAAAGATGCCATCTTTCCTTCAAATACAACTATACCATTTCTTAATATTCTAACTAATGAATTACGTTCAATAACACCATCAGTAACATAACATCCAGCAATTGTACCAACCTTAGATAATTTAAATAAACTTCTTACCTCACATTGACCAGTAACAACTTCTTCAAATACAGGATCAAGCATACCCTTTAGTGCAGCCTCAATATCCTCTATTACCTTGTAAATGATATTGTATAATCTAATTTCAACACCTTTTGACTCTGCAATTGCTCTAACAGGTGCCATAGGTCTAACATTAAATCCAATGATAATTGCATGTGAAGCTTCTGCAAGTACAACATCAGTATCTGTTATTGCGCCAACAGATGCACGAATAATATTTACCTTAAGGTCTTCAACATTTATTTTCTCTAAAGATGCCTTTAATGCTTCAGTTGATCCTTGAACATCACACTTAATAATCAAATTTAATTCTTTAGATTTATCAGCACTATTAAATAAATCATCTAAAGATGCTGCCTTCTTAACCATATTGCTTTCATTCTTACTCTTTAGGCTTCTAGCTTCAGCGATTTCTCTTGCAGTTCTTTCATCAGAGAATACCATAAATTTATCTCCAGCAAAAGGAACTTCACTTAAACCAGTTACAGCAACAGCTGTAGATGGAGTTGCTTCTTGAAATTTGGCATGAGTATCATCTTCCATTGTTCTAACCTTACCCCAAGTATTACCAACAACAACACAGTCTCCTACCTTTAATGTACCATTTTGTACTAAGAATGTAGCAACAGGTCCTTTACCCTTATCAAGCTGTGCTTCAATAACAGTACCCATAGCTAATCTCTTTGGATTTGCCTTTAAGTCCTTCATTTCAGCAACTAATTGAATCATTTCAAGTAATTGTGGTACACCAGTACCTTTCAATGCTGAAATAGGAACAAAGATTGTATCTCCACCCCATGCTTCAGCAAGTAAATCATAGTTTGCTAATTCTTGCATTACTCTATCTGGATTAGCAGTTGGCTTATCCATTTTATTTACAGCAACAATAATTGGACAACCAGCAGCCTTTGCATGTGTAATTGCTTCCTCTGTTTGAGGCATTACACCATCATCAGCAGCAACAACTAATACAACTATATCAGTAATTTGTGCTCCACGTGCCCTCATTTGTGTAAATGCAGCATGTCCTGGAGTGTCTATAAATGTAATAGGGAATCCATTATTATTTACTTGATAAGCACCGATATGTTGAGTAATACCACCTGCTTCTCCCTTTACTACTCTTGAATTTCTAATTGTATCAAGCAATGTTGTTTTACCATGGTCAACATGACCCATTATTGTAACAACAGGAGGACGTGATGCTAAATCAGCTTCCTCATCTATTATTTCTATTTCTTCAAATCTTGTTGCATCTGTGATAACTTCATCTTTTAACTCATAGCCAAAATCCATAGCAACAAGTTCGATTGTTTCTCTATCTACAACCTGATTTTGATTTGCCATTATTCCAAGTTGCATAAGCTTCATAACAATTTGAGCATTAGTTTTATTCATTGCTGCAGCTACATCAGCAACAGTCATATCGTTTTTATAAATTAAAACATTATTTTCTTCCTTGTTATTATTTTTTCCTTTAGATGGAATATTTGAAGCTCTAGTTTCTTTTTTATTTTTCGTCTTGTTAGCCACAAAATCACCTTATTTCTTTAAAATTTTTACAAATCCACTATTCGTGATTCCAACCACCATTCTTCCAACTTTACCAATGGCAGCTGATATTTCATCAGACGAATATGAATTATCAACTTCTACATTGTAATATTTAGCTTTATCAAAAACTCTTTTTTGAGTATTTTTAGATGCGTCATTAGCCAAAAATATATAATAAACTTTATTAGCCTTTAAGTATTCTTCAACCATTTCTTCACCAGAAATAACTCCTTTTGCTCTTTGACAAAGACCTAAATTATTTAATATTTTATCCATATTATAACAATCCAATTAATTCTTGATAAATACTTTCAGGAACTTCAACTTCAAGCTTCTTATCCAAAACTTTAGTCTTTTGGGCTTTAAGTATTACTTCCTTATCTTTCTTTAAATATGCTCCTCTACCATTAACCTTACCACGTGTATCAACAACTACATCGCCCTCAGGTGTCCTAACAATACGGAACAAATCTTTTTTTTCACATACTTCTTTAGAACATACACATGTTCTTAGAACTAGTTTTTTTTCTCTCACTTTAAAATCAATCCTTTTTGATATGCTTCACTAGTTGGCATAATATCTATCTTCCAACCGCATGATTGTACAGCTAATCTAACGTTTTGACCACTCTTTCCAATAGCAAGTGATAATTGCTCATCAGGTACTACAACTCTTGATGTCTTATTCTTTTCATCAATTTCAATTACTTGTGTAACACTTGCAGGTTGTAACGCATTTGTAACTAATTGTTCTGGATCATCACTCCACTCATATAAATCAACCTTTTCGCCGCCTAAAGCATTAACAATTTCTCTAATACGAGCTCCACCTTCACCAACACATGAACCAATTGCATCTACATGTGAATCATTAGATAATAATGCAATTTTACTTCTATCGCCAGGATCACGAGCAATACCCTTAATTTCAATAACACCGCTCTTAATTTCAGGAATATATGTTTCCATTAATCTTGTTACTAATGCTCTATCAGTTCTTGATACAGAAACCTTAGGATCCTTGCTAGTTTGCTCTACTCTCTTAATATAAACTCTAACATTATCACCAATTGATAATCTATCGTTTGGTAATAATTCAGTTATAGGTAATATTGTTGTAACATTCATACCTAAATCTAATGAAATGTATTTATCAGTAATATTAGTTACTTCAGCTACTACCATTTCACCTTCTAAGCCTTTGAAATGCTCATAAGCAATTTCTCTTTGACGTGTTCTAACACCTTGTGTATATACACTCTTAGCAGCGCCAATTGCAGTTCTATTGAATTCTTTAATGTTAATTTGTTGTTCTACAATGTCTCCAACCTTGTAGCTTGCTTTAATTTTCTTAGCATCCTCAAGTAACATTTCTTCTGGCTCTTCAGGATTATATACTTCACTATATTCACTAACAACCTTATGAACACCATATAATAAAATCTCACATTTATCTGGATTAATTACAACTCTACAAGAAGTATTTCCATAAATCTTCTTATATGAATTTACTAATCCTTTAGCAAAAGTATCATATACATCTTGTACAGAAATGCCTCTTGATTCAGCAACCTCTTCTGCATTTTTAAAAAATTCCTTATTAATCATTTTAAAATAGTCCTCCTAAATTTTCACTGCTAATCTTATTAGCTTAATTTCTTCTTTTTTTATTGGAATCTTTTTAAATCTACCTTTAATATTGATATTTACAATTATATTATCAATATTATTTTCAACTAATACACCTTCATATACCATATTTTCGATTTCAACATGAATATACTTGTTAACTGCCTCATTCATTTCATCTTCGTTATCAATAGTTCTTTCAGCACCACGAGATGAAACTTCAAGCATGTATTCAGGCATATCTTGATCATATTTATCTATTTCATTAGAAAGATATTCATTAGCCTTTGCTAATAATTCAATATCCAAACCATCTTTTTTATCAAGTATTACTCTTAATATTAATGATCCATACTCTTTAACTAATTCAACATTATAAAATATCAAATCGTGTTCCTCTAAAAATGGTTCTAATATTTTTTTACATATATTAATATCCATTAAATCCCTCCAATCAAATAAATAAGAGAGGCTTTAACCTCTCTTCTAACACCAAAGTCATTATATTATATTATTAATATAAAATCAATATTTTTTTGAAAAACACAATACCAGAAAGAAAAATGGTACTATTTCTAGCACCATTTAATCTTATTGTTTAATTAAGCTTGCTTAGCCCAAGTGAAATACTTGAATCCAAGTGGAGAAGCATAAACGTTAGTTAACTTTTCTGCTTGTAGCCAGTTATCAACATAGTTGTAAATTGGGTTGATACAACCTGTAGACATTAATAATGTTTCAGCCTTGTGCATTAATTTATAACGATTAGCTGTATTTGTTTCAGACTTAATAGCTGCAATTACAACATCATAAGTATCTGACCAAGTACCAGTTAATTTACCATAAGAACCAATACCAGTTAAATCAATTTCATAACCAGTAACAGTTGCATGAGCACCCTTACCTAATTGACAATCATTATTACCAGAACCAGTTGTCCATAAGTCTAAGAATGAAATTGGGTCATTATAGTCAGCTAACCAACCATTTCTAGCTACTGAATAGTCACCTTTCTTTCTTGTTTGTAAGAATTGTGCCCAGTCTTGGTTAGTAGCATTAACAGTAATACCTAATTCCTTGAATTGTGCTTGAACTGCTTCTGCAACAGCTTGATGTCCTGAGTTAGTATTGTATAAATAATTGATTGATGGGAAGTTAGTGAACTTCTTTGTTGATTCATCATATGTGAAATACTTCTTTAATGTTGTAATAGCTGCTGCCTTATTTGCTGCATAATTATTAGCATCACCACAATAACCCTTACCATCGCCATTTACACCATTGTGATCAACGAATTCACCACCAGCTGGATCAGTTAAACCAGCACCAACGAAACCAGTTGAAGGTGTTTGACCCATCTTAGTTACATTTGTAACGATAGTCTTTCTATCGATTAATAAAGAAATAGCATTTCTAACTTCTGCCTTAGCAGCTTCGTTATTTGCAATTGAAGTATTCTTGAATGTATCTCCATTTACATTCCAAGAAATATAATAAGTACCTAATTGACCAATTACATGATAATCTTTAGCATTTTGCTTTGCAGCAACTGTTTCAGCATCAAGATCATCGATTAATTGTAATTCTCCAGCGTTATATTGAGCAAGCATTGCTGATGAATCATCACTAAATACGAAATTAATCTTATCAGTTGTTACATTAGCAGCATCCCAATATGTTGAGTTCTTTTCAATAGTCATCTTAACATCTTTTTCATATGACTTTAATGTATATGCACCAGATGCTACAAACTTAGATGGATCCTTAGCCCAAGAACCATCAGCTGGAAGCTTGTCAGCATCCTTTAATACCATATATGCAGGGAATGCGCATAATTCATAGAAATAAGGAACATCAACAGGTAATACAACCTTTAATGTATTCTTATCATCATCTGCAGTTAAATTTAAGAAATTTTGATAATCAGAAGCCTTTAATGTTCCAGCTTCTTGCTTATCATTTAATGAATCATAACCATCGATTACTTCAAACATATAGTTATAATCTGCGTCTAATGCACCTTCAGCAGTTGCATCTTCAGGTGTATATGATGCAGCACGGTTCCATGACTTAACGAAATCAGATGGTTCGATTTCTGTACCATCACTAAACTTTACACCATCTCTTAATGTGAAAGTATAAGATACCTTATTACCTTCCTTAACTGCTTTAGGTAATTCTTTAGCTAAATCTGCTGCTAATTCAACGCTCTTACCGTCCTTAGCAGGAACATATCTAACTAAACCACCAAATAGATGTACTGCATAAGATGCACCATCTACTGCGCTGTTTAATGCTGGGTCAACATGATCAGGTGTTGAAGCCAAGCATACACTAAGACCACTATTGCCTCCACATGAAGCTAAAGTGGCGACTGCAGCAACAGCCATTGCTGAGCCTAACAAAATCTTTTTTGTCTTCATAAAACTTTTTTCCTCCTTATATATAATAATAGTTGTTTCTCCCTATTATTAACTAAACTGATAGATCATCGTCTAATAATAGACATGATACAAAGTGATCCTTGCTAATTTCTTTAAGCTCTGGAACACGATTTTTACAAGCTTCTGTTGCCTTAGGGCATCTAACTCTAAATGGACATCCAGAAGGTACATTAAGTGGACTAGGTACATCGCCCTCTAATACAATACGCTTATTACTTCTAGCTGTATTAGGATCTGGCATAGGTACTGCACTTAATAATGATATTGTATATGGGTGAAGTGGACTATCGAACAATTCTTTTGTTTCAGCAATCTCAACTATTTTACCCAAATACATAACTGCTATACGATTTGATATATGTCTTACAACTAATAAATCATGTGCAATAAATAAATAAGTTAATCCTAATTCCTTTTGTAAATCTTGGAATGTGTTAATAACCTGTGCTTGAATTGAAACGTCTAGTGCAGATACTGGCTCATCACAAACAATAAATTCAGGATTTACTGCAAGTGATCTTGCAATACCAATTCTTTGACGTTGTCCACCTGAGAATTCATGAGCATATCTTGTTGATTGCTCAGGAGATAAACCTACAAGTCTCATTAATTCCAAAACCTTACTACGTCTTTCTTCTTTTGTAGTATATAAATGATTTACATCAAGTGGTTCAGCAATAATATCCTGTACAGTCATACGAGGATTTAATGATGAATAAGGATCTTGGAAAACCATAGTACATTTTCTTCTAAATTCTTTTAATCTAAATCTAGAAGATGATTTAATTCTCTTTATTGCTTTTTTAGCATCCTTATTAATTTTAGCTTCTTCATCAACATAAAGATAATACTTACTTTGACTTCTAACATCACTTATTTTCTTAGCTAAATCATCATTAATTTGCTGTTTAGTCTTTTGATACTTACCAGTAGCTATAGATTTTCTAATGTTATAATCACCATTAAGTTTTTCTTTCTTAACAATAATATCATTAGTATTTTCTTTTATTAATGATTTTAGTTCTTTTTGAAGACTAGCCTTTTCTTCTTCAGAAGCACTTGAAATCTTATTTTTTAATTCAGCTTCTTTATTATGACATTCTTCTTTAAATTTGTTATAGTTAGCTAAATCATTTTGCTTATCTTCTTTAGCCTTTGCATATTCATTATTTCTAACTTCTTTAGCATCAGCCAATAATTTTGAAGCTTCAGCCTTAAATTCTAAAGTCTTTTCATCAGCTATTTTAATAGCCTCTAAATCAGTATTTTTATCTACTGGAGTTAAAGCATTAAGCTTATTATCTCTTTCTTCTAAGACCTTGTTAATATCATCATTAATCTCTTTAGCCTTTGCATCATATTTTTGTTTGTATAAATCATGTAATTTTTGAGAATCCTTAGCAAATTTTTCATTTTCTTCTTGAGTGAATTTATCAACTAATCCTTTAACTGCTTCTGGTTCTAATTCGCCATTAGCAACTTGTTCATTTAGTGACTTATGATAATTCTTGATTCTCTTATTCTTTTCAAATTTTAGAGATCCTAATTCAAATTTTTCTTCTTTTTGAATTCTCTTTAAATCTGAATAAGAACTAATTAATAAACCATTATAAATAATTTCACCACTTGAGGCTCTATACAAATTCATAATAGTTCTACCAAGTGTAGTTTTTCCACAACCTGATTCACCAACAACACCTAATGTTTCACCTTTTTTAATTTTAAATGAAACACCATCAACTGCCTTTAAAGGAGTTGTCTTGAAGAAACCTGTTGTTATATCAAAATACATTTTTAAGTCATTTACTTCAAGTAAATATTCATTATCAACTAAAGAAGTTGCTTGGATATCTTTTTCATTATTCTCCATCTTTTGCTTCCTCCTTATTTGATTTTTCTTCTAAATTTTCTGATTCAACTGGTTTTGACTCAGCACTAGTATCTAAAACTTCTGATTTTGCCTCTTCAGTAGATTCTTCTACTTTTGGCTCAGCTTCATCAACATTATTACCTTCAGCTAATTCTTTGTCTATTTCTTCTTTAATATACATGAAACATGCACACTTATGTACACCATCAACTAATTCTTCAGAAGGATATTTTTCAAGACATACCTTCATTGTATTCTTACAACGAGGAGAGAATGCACAACCTTTTGGTAAATTTAATAAATCAATTGCAGTTCCTTCAATTGGTTCAAGTCTTTCCTTATCATCCATTGTAGGAATAGATGCTAATAAACCTTTTGTATATTCATGCTTAGGATTATAGAATATGTCATCAGCGTTTCCACGTTCTACAATTCTACCACCATACATAACGATTACCTCGTCACATAATTCAGCAACAACACCTAAGTCATGCGTAATAATGATAACTGCCATACCAGTTTTCTTTTGAATCTTTTGAATAAGCTCAAGAATTTGTGCTTGAATAGTAACATCTAGTGCTGTAGTAGGCTCATCTGCAATTAATAAATCTGGCTCAGTACATAATGCCATAGCAATCATAATACGTTGTAACATACCACCTGAGAATTCAAATGGATATTGTTTCAAACGCTTTTCAGGTGAATTAATACCTACTTCTGCTAACATTCTCATAGCTAATTCATTAGCTTCTTTTTTAGTATATTTTCTAAATACAGGATTTCCATCTTTATCTAATTCTTGATTTCCATCCTTATCTAACTTAGGAAGAGTTCTATGTAAATAAATAGCTTCTCTTAATTGATTACCAATTGAATAAACTGGATTTAAGCTTGTCATTGGGTCTTGGAAGATAATAGACATCTTTCCACCTCTGATTTTAGCTAATTCCTTTTCTGGTAAACCAACTAATTCTCTACCTTCAAGTTTAATTGAACCACCAACAATTTTACCAGGAGCTGATAAAATTTGCATAATTGAATAAGCAGTAACACTTTTACCAGAACCAGATTCACCAACGATACCTAAGATTTTACCCTTATCTACATTGAAACTAGTTCCATCAACACTCTTTACTTCACCAGCAGGTACAAAGAATGATGTTTTTAAATCTCTTACTTCAAGAAAATGCTCATAATTTACATTTTCTTCAACATTATTTTTCTTAATAAATTCCATCATCTCGCCTACTTTCTTAACTTAGGATCAAATGCATCTCTTAGTGCATCACCTAGAAGGTTTAATGATAAAACAATAAACAATATAGATAATGAAGAAATAATCATCATATATGTATAATTAATCATTACAGACAACTTAGAAGCATCTGCTGCTAAACTTCCTAATGATGGCATTGGAACAGATACACCTAAACCAACGAAACTTAAGAATGATTCAGTAAATATAGCAGATGGAATCTGTAAAGCTGTTGTAACAATGATAATACCTATACAGTTAGGTAATAAATGCTTGAATATAATTTTTATAGATGATGTACCAATTGTTCTTGCAGCAAGTACGAACTCTTGCTGTTTAATAGCCATTATTTGACCACGAACCATACGAGCCATACCTACCCAATATAATAAACCATATACGATAAAGATACTTATAATTCCATATCCTAATCTTTCAAATATTGTTCCTGCTATTGCATCTTTTAATGTAGCATTTAATACAACTGATAATAAAATGATAATTAATAAGTCAGGTAGTGAATAAATTACATCAACGATACGCATCATTACCATATCTACCTTACCACCAAAATAACCAGAGATGGCACCATAAATAGTACCAATAATACATACGATTACACTAGCAAAGAATCCAACAACTAATGAAATTCTCATACCATATATAATACGAATAAAATAATCTCTACCAGCACTATCTGTACCTAAAATATGAGGAAAAACACTTTCTCCTTGATTTTTTAAGTATGTTTCATATTCTGAATATTCAAAAGGCTTAATATATGAGAAAGCATCATTATTTCCTTGCGCTTCCCATAATTTATATGCTTCTGTTGAATAATATCTATTTGTTCCTAACATTTCATCATATGCATATGGCCAAAACATTGGAATAAATATTGCAGCCAATACAATTATCGCTAAAATAGTAATACATACTATAGCAATTGGATTTTTAAATAATCTTTTAAATCCATCTTTCCAGAATGATGCAGATGGACGCATCTTTACAGCCTGAATTTTTTCCTCAGGTCCTACTAGAGTAAATAAGGAATAATCAGGCTGAAGTGATAAAAAGTTTCTTAATTTCATCTTCAGTTCCTCCTTACTCTAAATCCACTCTAGGATTTACTACTTTATATAAAATATCACTAACTAAAATAAAGAATATAACAATGTATGAAACAAACACAGTACATCCCATAACCATTGGATAATTTGATCTTTGAATTGCAACAATCAATGTTCCACCAAGTCCAGGTATAGAGAATAATTTTTCAACAACTAAGCTACCTGTCAAAATGAACGCAACCATTGGACCAGCATATGTAATAACTGGAGTTAATGAATTTCTTAAAGTATGCTTAAATAATACCTTAAATGGACTAACACCCTTAGCTCTTGCAGTTCTAACGTAATCACTATTTAATACATCAAGTGTTGATGTTCTTGTAAGTCTTACAATATAACTCATTGGATACAATGATAAAGTTAAAACTGGCAAGAAATATTTTAAAGCAGAACTTGATGTACCAAAGTTAGTTGGGAACGCCTTCAACTTAACGCAGAACCAATATAGGAAGAATGCTGCTATAACAAATGATGGTACAGCAACCATTGCAGTTGATAGAATCATGATAATTCTATCAGCAATCTTTCCTCTTTTTACTGCAGCGATAACACCTAAGAAAATACCTACAACTATAGCAAGTACAGATGCTAATAAACCATTTACTGCAGAAACCTTAAAGTCATTCCATATTAAAGACATAACAGATGCATCATTATCCTTAATTGAAACTCCAAAATCAAATCTTAATGCATTAACAACATATCTCAACCATTGAACAACAAGTGGCTGATCTAAGCCATAACGCTTATTCAATGCAGCAAGTCTTGCTTCAGTAATACCCTTTTCAGATAAGAATGGGCCTCCTGGAACAGCCTGCATTACAAAGAATGTTACAGTTATGACAACAAATATTGTTAATATAGCCATGAGTAGTCTTTTAACTATATACATAGCTGTTTTTGAATTCACAATAATCACCCCTGAAAATTATTTATAATATTATAAATATTATATAAACGAAACATATGCTTAATTATATCTCTAATTTCATATATTGTCAAAACAATTAATATTCACAAGATAATAACACAAATAATATTTATAACGAAAAACGGCCAAATTATTTATTTAGCCAAAAAATATAAATGAAATTTAAAAAAGAAAACAAAAACTATTCTCCCAAAAATTCCAACTAACGCTATTATAAACTTAATTTTATACAATTTCAATAATACTTTTAACCATTTTTGCATAAAAATATAACTTTTTTTGAAATTAAATTCGAAATATGTGCAATATTTCGGTAAATAATTTTAAAATCAAATAAAACAATTATAAATATAAAATAATATTCGAATATGCTTTAAAAAATGCGATTCTATCATTTGAAACGTTTTCATAAACAAAATTATAGTATTTGTAGCCAATTGATAGACAGCACTATCTATTTGAAAAACTTATACTTTCAGCAAAAAAGAGAGCTTATTTGCTCTCTTTAACAGCCTTTAAAATTCTTGCATTACCCATTCTATTAGCTAAATCAATAGGTGTATATCCAAAATCATCTTTTCTATCGATATTTCTTATCTCTAAATATTTTAATACTAATGGATAATTCTCAATAATAATAGCATAATGAAGTGGATAATTTGTATGATACAAATATGACTTATATTGTTCACTTTTTTCGTTTATATAACTAGATAAATCATATGAAGGTATCAAATCATATATAGTATCACCGAATGTTGAACGGCAATCAAGTACAGCACCATATTTTAATAATAAATCAATAGCTTCTTTATTTTGACTTCTTACAGCATAAAATAGTGGTGTCTCTCCTTGATTATTCTTAATATTAGTAAATGCTTTATTATCTAACAAATACTTAATAACTCTAGAATCACCTGCTCTTGCAGCAATATGAAGTGGTGCTTCTCCTTGGAAATTTTTTACATCAACAATTTTATCATCTGGCTTAAGTTTAGTTAATAAGTCTAAATTTCTACTTCTTATCAAAGCCATAAATACTGTTTCATCCTTAGAATCTTTTTCATATAAATTAAAATTCATAGATTCTAATAACAAAAATACTATATCTTCTCTGCCTAATGTACATGCTTTAAATAAAGGTGTTTGTCCATCATTATTCTTTATACTTAAATTACATTCTTTTCTTATTAAAGTCTTTAAAAATCCCATTCTGTTATTTACAACACAATAATGAGCAGGTGTATCGCCATGTGAATCCTGAATATTAATATCAATAAAATTCTCTAATAATAAGTCAAACACTTCACTATTAGCAAAAACAATGGCATAATGCATTAAACTCATACCACGCTCATTCTTAATATTAATATCTCCAGTTTCTAAATATTCTCTTAATGCCATTACATTATTTGAATATATTGCATCAAAAGCATTCATGTTTACACCCCGATCCTTTAAAAGTAAAAGATTTTAGTTAATCGTATAAAAAATAGAGCTCTTGGAGCTCTATTTAGAAATTACTTGTTTACAGCGTCCTTTAAAATTTTACCAACCTTAAATGCTGGTGTCTTTTGTTCTGGAACATTTATTTCCTCACCAGTTCTAGGATTTCTTCCTGATCTAGCTACTCTTGTTCTAACCTCAAAAGTACCAAATCCTGATAATACAACCTTTTCTCCTCTTGATAACTCATCAGCGATTAATTCCAAGAAATCATCAATAATTTTCTCGGCCTGTCTTCTAGATAAGTCGTTTGCATCAGCTAACTGTGCAACTAATTCTGATTTTTTCAATTTTCTTCCTCCAATTTTACTTATGATAATTATTAAATATATTATAACAATCACAAAATAAAATTTCAATACTAGAAGTCTTAAAAAATGGCTATTTTAACGGATTTTTTATTCTATTAAACTTTATTTTTCTTAATAATTCTATCAATAATATTTGCTATTCTATTAATAGCTTCTGTATTCGCAAATAATTGAAATGAGTACCTACCATTTACTATAAAATTACTCACCATATTATTAATACCTATTTCAGCCTTTTTCTTATTATTGAATGTCAATTCAAAAATATAAGACTTAGATTTTTGGTTTGGAGTATCTGGTAATCTACTACCATTTACTTCAACTCTATCAATCAATATTCTATAAGTTAATATATCATCATATTCACAAAAAATATATGTGTTATCTTGATAAATTAATTTAAATGTTTTCTTATCATTATCACAAATTATATAAATTGGAAATAACGCACTAACCATATTACTATCCTGATATTTTATCTTTCCATTAGATACAATTGCTTTTTCATAATGATCCAAAAATGCAACTCTTCTTTTATTAATATATTTATATAAAAAGAACACAGCAGCACCTAATGCAATAATACCACCAATCCATATAAATGGTATAATAGGTGATAATGCAAAAAATGCAATTGCAAGCAAAAATAGTCCAGGACTAATAAAATCAAATTTATATTTAAAAGGATATTGATTAGAAAAATATTTTATATCTTCTTTTGCACTATCAGGGTGCATATACACAGATTTATAATACTTTTCACTTTCTGGAATAACGCGCATAAAATCACAACCTAACCATTATAAATTTTAGCATTAATATCATTTAAAGTAAATATGTTTGTTATATCATCCATAATGTATATTGTAAATATAATTTCCGTTTTTTTGGTAGAATTCTACCTTTTTATCGTTTTTTAAAGACCGAAGTGCAACGTATTTTTTTTACGTCGGATTTGCGTTGCAACGCAAAAATAAAAAGATTGCCTAGATAATACTAAGCAATCATAATTTTTTAATCTGTTTTCTATTTTTTAACAAGCAAACAAACTGTTTCAACGTGAGAAAGTCATTCGCGGATTTTTTCTTTAAAATAAGTCGGGTTAATTTGTGAAACCCAAATCCGATACTTTTAGTTTTTCGTACTTAAAAGCTAAATTATAACTAGTGATTCTTTCTACTCCTGA
>JAFXXC010000076.1 GCA_017542485.1 Acholeplasmatales bacterium | reverse complement strand
GTATATCCTGTTCCATTTTTAATAAAAACTCTATCTTTATTTAATAAAGTCAATTCAAAGCTCCAATAATAATCAAATAAATCTATATATTCAGCAGTATTATTTGCTATACTATCTGAATATAAATTCATAGCCATAGTTATATAAGTTTCTAAATTCGAAGAGAAAAAATTTTTTTCTGTATTTTGAAAAAATTGACTAGCTGCAAAATATAAATTATGAACTACCATAAATTGTTCATATTCAATCGAACTTTGAAGTTGACCAAATAATTTAGTAAATAATTCAAAATAATATTGACTTAATAACGCATATCCTGTAGTATCTAATTGACAATTTCGACCAACATAACCCGAATTACAATTGCATACTAAAGATACATCTACTAAATCACAATCACCAAGAGAATTACAAAAATCATTTGTGCATTTTGGATCAGTTAATGTAATTAAAGTTTGATCAAAACTTGGTTCAAAAACACTTTGTAATATTTCAGGCCTAAGTTCTTTATATGTATCTAATCCTAATGACATTAAATATAAACTTCTATCATAAATTTCTAAAGTTGACATACTTTCAGGAGTTGAATATGTACTCAAAGCATCTGATAAAGAATATAAGCCACTTGACATTGAATTTACTATTGTTATTTTATAACTTACTTCTCTTATTGCTCCATAATTATCTCTAATTTCACAAAAAATATCTATATTTGAACTATCAAATGTATGAAATACAACTGTGAAATTAGATGAAACTTCATTTGTTGTGCTCCAATCATGTAATAAATTTTTATCATCATTAGTTCCCACATTTTCTTCTTTATATAAAAATTTATATTCAAGATTTTCAGATTCTGTTGTATCATCTTCCCAATTCACACAGGATATTACAAATGTTGTTGTATTATATAACCCTTTTTGTGGAATGACATTTAAACTTCCACTGAAAGGTCGTTTATTCATAACTAAAATATAAGTTTGAGGATCATAAACTTTCTCATCATTTTTAATTGAATAAATATTTAATTTAAAAACATATTTTTTATCTAATTCAAAAAATGTTGTATCTAAAGTTGTATTTAATTTAGTTATATCTCCTGTGAAAGGTGAATCTTTTGGAAATACATAATCTTCTGGATCTCCATTTATTTCAATAGTTTTTTCTCTATCAAACTCCCAAGTTTGATAACATTTATTAGCAGAACAAATAGTTATTTTAGCTTCAATATAATTAAAATTATTTACATCAATTGGAATTCCTTCTGTATCATTTTCAGGTTTAACATTAACTAAATAAGCAAAAGCTTCAAAATCAACACATAAATTATTATGAATTTGACTTGCAGTTAAAGAATATTCCTCACAATTATTAATACAAATCTTTCTATCTTTTACCAAAAACAAATCATCAATACATGAAGTGCATGAAGTTGATTTCCATCCAAATCTACTATCATCATCATTCTCACAAGTATAGCAAGTTTCATGACATTTTCTACATTGATTTAAATGATCATCTGGATAATATCCAATAGGACAATTAGCAACACAAGAACCATCAATAGGATTTATATATAAATTACTATCAACACATGATATGCATTTATCATTAGTATCTCCAGGTAAATCACAATGAGTAGTAGCTAAAGTTATACATGTATTAGAATTACTGTTATATACATATCCTTCTTCACATTGAACTAATCTTGAAAAGTAACTATTATTATCTGGATCTACATAGTTATATCCTTTATAATCTGTACGAATTTTTGATAATGTTGTGTGATATGTGAATTCGTAATTAACATCTGTTGTATCCACTCCTTGATATCCCAAAACATTATACATATTATATGTTAATATAGTATTTGATTCAGTTGCATAATCATTTATATTATAACTAAATTCATTTCGGAAAAATGCTATTAATCCAGGCCATTTTCCATCTATTGTCATATTATCATTTCTACTATACCTTCCTAATGAATGTAAATTTATATATGATGTATCTATATAATCTCTATTATCTTGTTGCCATAATTTTATATCTTTTATAAAAATAAATCCCCAAGAATTTTTAGCTTCTGAATTTCCGTTTATTATTTCAAATTGTGTTGAACTTTGACGATTTGGTAATTCTGTTATTACTAAATCAGAAGTCAAACTATTAAAAAAGAAAGAACGTTGATCTGAATTTCCTTTCAAATCAGTTCCACATCGTAAATTAACCCATTTATAACCAGAAATAGTATCAGTAAGAAAAGCAGGATATTTTGATGAATCAGACCTATCAACAATAGCATAACATCTGGCATAAATAGTATTACTATTTAAATAAATTTCAACTTGATTATGTAAATTCCAACGAACAGTAATTTTTTCAAAATTATTTTGATCCATATTATATGAATAAATAAATATCCAAAATTCAAGAGTAGATTCTAAAGTATAAGAAGTAGGAACTGTTATAGAAACATCTTGAATAATATTAAAATCTAAATAAGGTATTTGTTCACAATAAGTTTGATCTGTTTTTCGATTTATTCTTAACCAATCTAAACCTTGAATAAGATTACATGAACAATCAGTACTTTGTGAATTAAAACAATATGTATTACAACTTGAATCACAATTACTACAAGGTTTTGTATCACCCGAAATTAAATTAACATCGAAATATTTTGAATTATCTTTACATAATAAAGACTCATCATCATAAGGGTTGTAATCACCTACACAAGTATGAGTTATTTCAAGTGTTGTTGTTAATGAACTAGGAATTAAACAACCTGAACTTCCTTCAGCTGATAAAGTGTAATAAATTAAATTTGCATAACGTTTATCTGATGAAGAGGCTAAATTTTGACCGAAAATTCCTTGGATGAAATTGTTGTATATATATAAATTACTCCAGAGAGCTATAACAGATTTTCCTAATTTTACAGATTGGATTTTCATTCCTTCGGATGGAATAGAAAAGGAGGATTGCATTTTTATATCTATTTTGTTCACACTTAATGTTAACATATGAGGATATATATCGTTATTTGCACTTAAATAATTTGAAATTGAAATTGGAATCCATTGTCCAAAATAATTTCCAAAATTTGTATCAATAAAAGCGATTACATTTCCAACTTTAAAATATAAATAAGTAGTAGTACGGTCATAATACAAATAATTATCATCATTTAAATTAAATAAAACATATTCTTGTGATGAACTACTTTGAATATCAACTCCCATAAACTTCACATATATAAGAAGAGTCCAACCACCATCAACAATAGTATTAAAATCAAAAGTTACTTCTCCATTTACATATTTTACACTTAAAGGAATTTCAGTAGATGCAGGAGTTTTTAAATAATATTTAGTTAATTTCACACAAGATTGATTAATTAAAACATAACCAGTATTACATTCATAACAATTCGTACTAACTGAACTAAAACATCTTTTGCAATATTCATGACAATTTGCAGAAGAAACAACAGTCCCAGTTATTGATGTTATATATTTTTTTAAATGCAGATCATCTACACCCCAATCGAAATTAACTGCATAATTATAAAAAATAAATTCATCTGAAGAATCAAAATTTTTACTTACTGTATGAGTAACTAATATATTATCATATCCACTTATTGTTTCTCTTAATACATTTCTATCTATTGTATCAATTGTCAAAGGATAATTTAATATTAAACCAATTGGTGTTTCTTCAAACATACCATTATTATAATTTTGAATCACTTGTAAATTCGCTTGTGTTAAATCCCATAAACGTAAATTTCTATAATATGCACTTCCCCAATTTAAATTCGCTGAGCCACTACCTGTGCAATCACCGTTGTTTTTATTAGAACAAAAACTTATATATGTTAAACTCATTGTAATACTTGTTCCTATTCCAATTATATTTACATCAGGAACTGATTTAAAATTTATATATACTTTAACATTTTGACTTGTGCCTAATGAAGTTTCAATTAATATTTTATTCCATTCAAATTCACTTATTCCACTTAATGCATATGTGTAAACTGTTCCTATAATGCTGTAATAATATATTGTTCCGCTATAATATAGTGAATGTGGAGTTGAATAAAAATAATATTCTGGGGTATATGATTTACCACATGTGTTTAAAACTAGATCTTTTTTGAACCAAAATTCTAAAATGTAACCTTTACTGACTTTGGATTTTGCAGTGTTTGATACGCTGTGATAAAAATTTGGAGAGTTGTAACAACGGGAAAAAAATAATGCAGAATTTTGAATATATTTATTTTCTAAACATTTGTATCCTATTAATACGTTTCCATCTTCGCATTTAATTTCTTGATAATTTCTTATATCAATTGAATTACTAAATTTTGGATCTTTTTCGGTATTGCAAATTCCTTTTATTTGTGCTGTTCCTGGACCTCTTAAACTATAAGTATCATTTTGGCAATTTGAACTACATATATAATTACCATTATTTATAGAAAAGAAATTATTCACAGTACATACTAACGGTACGTTATCACTAATACAATAGTATGCATTATTACTACTCGATGATGTACAAGCAACTTCTTTACATTTTTTTGTAGTTACATCATAAACAAAATTCCTCTTGATATTACATAAAGGCATAAATTCAAAATTAGCAGATAATTCATATGTACTTTGGCTATTCACAGGTGATAAATTAATATTTCTCTGATACCTATTATAACTTTGTTTATCATTGGATGTTGAAGTATCAATAACATAATAATTATAACTTAATTTTTTGGTATTTAAATTAAAATTGGCGAAATTCACAGTAAAAGCCAAATAAGGCATTATATTTCCTCCGTCAATCAAAGATAAATCAGAATATTTAATAGGATAATCATATGGAATATAATCTCTAAACAAATTAATAGCTCTTAAATAAATTTTAGCACTATTTGTAATAGATTCAATATATAAAGTGCTCGATTGAGACAAAGAATTAGAAATATTACTATAAAAATATCTCAAGGGATAATTAGAAAATACTCTTTCCTCATCAGTATATAAAAGTTCAGGGTCTAATGGTTGAAGAAAAAAAGCATTTTCATCATTACCTAAAACATAATATATTTGATTATAATTACTTACAGCACATGTAACATAAATCCAATTTCCACTATCACTTTGTTGTGCACTATTAACTAAATTAACCCTTCCAGCCAATGAATTAGCAAATTTTGTATTTATGGGATTGTTAGGAATATTATCGCTATAATAACCTTTAGGAAAACAATACCCTTCTAACTCAGTATTTTTAATAACTGTAATTTGTAAATGTTTTTCCCATCGAAAATGAATTCCATTTGTAATAGTACTACTATCTTCTAAAAATATCCAAAATCCCATTGTATATGACCCACTGTAACTAACTGGAACGTT
>JAFXXC010000075.1 GCA_017542485.1 Acholeplasmatales bacterium | reverse complement strand
TTTCTTCAGTATCTCCAAATGTAATATCTTCCTCTTTTAAATTTAATTTACATATACCATTAATTAATAATAACAAATAATCTCGCCTCGTCTTTATTAATTCTTTAAAATAATAATCTGTTAAAGCAATTTCTTTTAGCATTAATATCATCCTCCTTCCTACTAATTTAGTGTTATTGGCCCTCCTTTTTTACCGATACACTAAATAATAGACAAAAGATTTGAAAATTAACCAAAAAAAAATAAAAAAATCAGTCTCTTTTTAAAGAGACCGATTAAAATAATATTATTTTCTTGGATTTCTAATATTTGCTTGAGCTGCAGCTAAACGTGCTACTGGAACTCTAAATGGAGAACAAGAAACATAATCTAATCCTGCATTATGATAAAAATCAATAGACTTAGGATCTCCACCAGTTTCACCACAAACACCAACATGTAAATTAGGACGTGTTGCTCTACCTTGTTTAACTGACATATTAATAAGCTTACCAACACCAGAATCATCAAGTGTCTTAAATGGATCAAATTCTAGAATCTTTGTTTCATAATATGATGGTAAGAATTTAGATGCATCATCACGAGAGAATCCAAATGTCATTTGAGTCAAATCATTTGTACCAAATGAGAAGAATTCAGCCTCTTCTGCAATTTCATCAGATAATAATGCTGCTCTAGGAATTTCAATCATTGTTCCTACATGATAAACTAAATCAATTTTTGCATCCTTAATTAATTTATCAGCAGTTTCACAAATAATATTCTTAACATACTTCAATTCTTTAACTTCAAGAACAAGTGGTACCATAATTTCAGGTTCAACCTTGATTCCCTTCTTAGTTACTGCGATAGCTGCTTTTATAATTGCAGTGGTCTGCATTTTACAAATTTCAGGATATGTTACTGCTAAACGGCATCCTCTATGACCCATCATTGGATTAGATTCATGAAGCTCTGCAATTCTATCCTTAACTTGAAGTACAGTCTTACCTGTTGCATTTGCTAATTCCTCAATTAATGAATCTTCTTGAGGTAAGAATTCATGTAGAGGTGGGTCAAGTAATCTAACATTAACATTTCTGCCTTCCATAATTTCATATAGAGATTCGAAATCTTTTTGTTGCATTGGCTCAAGCTCATCTAATGCTTTAATTCTATCAGCTTCATTATCAGCTAAAATCATTTTTCTCATTGAGAAAATTCTATCTTTATCGAAGAACATATGCTCTGTTCTACATAATCCTATACCTTGTGCACCAAATAATAATGCTTGTTTTGCATCTCTTGGATTATCGGCATTTGTTCTAACCTTTAGATATCTATTATCATCAATCCACTTCATGAATCTACCAAAGACACCACTAGTCAAATCTGGAGCAACTGTCTTAATAGCACCTGCATATACATTACCTGTAGAACCATCAAGTGATAAAGTATCTTTATCAGTATAAACCTTACCATCAATAGTAACAGTACGATTATCTTCATCAATAATAGCCTTTGAGCATCCACAAATACAACACTTACCCATACCACGAGCAACAACTGCAGCGTGTGATGTCATACCACCACGCATAGTTAATATACCTTCACTTGAAATCATACCAACTATATCCTCTGGTGATGTTTCTGCTCTAACTAAAATTACCTTTTCACCATTTTTCTTGCGGCTTTCTGCTTCTTCAGCAGTAAATGCTAAATGACCAGTACCAGCACCAGGACCTGCAGGTAAACCTGTAGCAATTGGAGTCTTTGTTTTTAATTCATCTCTATCAAAGCCAGGAAGTAATAATTTATCGAAGCTTTGAGCATCAATACGTAAAATAGCTTCCTTTTCGTCAATTAGGCCTTCGTCAACCAAGTCACTAGCAATCTTTAATGCAGCTTGAGGAGTACGCTTACCATTTCTAGTTTGTAAGAAATATAATTTACCATCTTCAACAGTAAATTCCATATCCTGCATATCTTTATAATGATTTTCCATTAGTTTAATAGTTTTAATGAATTGAGCATATACTTCTGGCATTCTCTTTTCAAGCTCTGAAATATTAAGAGGAGTTCTAATACCTGCAACAACATCCTCACCCTGTGCATTAGGTAAATATTCTGCAGATACTTTATTTTCTCCTGTTGCTGGATCTCTTGAGAAAGCAACACCAGTACCTGATGTTTCACCCTTATTACCAAAAGCCATTGATTGAACATTTACTGCAGTACCCCATGAATATGGAATATTATTCATCATACGATAAACATTAGCTCTTGGATTATCCCATGATCTAAATACAGCTTTAACTGCTTCAATTAATTGATCATATGGATCATATGGAAAATCTTCTTTAAATGTTTTCTTATAATAATCCTTATACATCTTAACTAATTCTTTTAATTCATCTGCAGTTACTTCTGTATCAAGCTTATATCCACGCTTAGTTTTAATATCATCAAGCATCTTATCCATTTCAGTTCTTGGATGTCCCTTTGCTATATTAGTAAACATTAAAATAAATCTTCTATAACTATCGTATGCAAAGCGCTCATTATTTGTTTCTTTAGCTAATACATTAACTGTATCATCATTTAAACCTAAATTAAGAATTGTATCCATCATACCAGGCATTGATACTCTTGCTCCTGATCTTACTGATACTAATAATGGATTCTTATTTCCACCAAATTTTTTTCCAGTTTTCTTTTCAACAACTTCTATTGCCTTATAAATATCCTTAATTAAGAATTCAGGTAAAGTCTTATTAGAATCATAATAAAGACTACAAGCCTCTGTTGTAATAGTGAAACCTTGTGGAATAGGAACACCTATATGTGTCATTTCTGCTAATCCGGCACCTTTACCGCCTAATAGCTCCTTACCTAAACCATAAGCTTCTTCAAAGTGAAATACATACTGTTTTGCCATAATAATACCCCCAAACACTAATATATTTTGTTCACTTATTAAATTCTTTATTTAATAGTAACGATATTTTTCACTTAAATTAATTATAATATTTATAATATTATTTTTCAAGATATTCAAATATCTTAAATAAGATTTTATTTTAAAATATCTATTCATTTTGTTATAATTATTTTGGAGGTAATTTAAATGAAAAAGAAACTATCTATATTTAAATACCTTTTAATCTTTTTGCAAGGAGTTTTACTTGGATTAGTATCTATAGGTATTCCAGGATTTAGCGCATCGACAATCGCTATAATTATTGGTGTATATGTTATTATGGTAGACTCTATTGCTGGATTTTTTAGTAACTTTAAAAAATCATTCTTATACTTATTTTTTATCTATTTAGGTTATGGAATAGGTTCAATGATTGCCTCAATAAGTGTAAGTGTTTTATTTAAGAATTTCCCTCTTGCTACAGTAATAGTTGTAATTGGAGTAATATTAGGTGCTATACCTGATATGGTAATAAAACTAAAAGGAAGTTTCAAAAAAATATCTTGTTGGATAGTTTTTACAATAATTAGTGTTGCGATAGTTTTATATAATTTTCTAGTTCAAGAAGGAAACACAATAACATTTCCAGAAAACCCAGATGTTTGGTTCTTAATTAAAATGTCAATAACAGGTTTAATTACATCTGCGACATTCATAATACCAGGAGTTGATTTCGCTGTAGTATTCTTATCTTTAGGATTATATTATCCATTTACAAATATGCTCGCAACTTTAGCAGAATTCACAGCTTCAAATTACGCAGAGGTTTTCTTACCGAATTTAAAAATACTTCTTTCATATATGGCAGGATATTTTATAGGTGTATTTTTCTTATCAAAATTAATTAAATTATTAATTAGTAATTATAGACATCAAACCGATTTTGCAAGCCTTGCATTTATCGCAGTAGCTCCAATCGTAGTAATAAAAAATTGTATTTATGATAATCAAGCATATCAATTCTCACTAACTCAATTACTAATTGGAATACCAATTGCTATAATAGCATTCCTAATAATGTTATGGGTTGGTATTTATCAAAGAAGAAAAGATAAAAAACAAAAAGATATGGTAATAGAGGGTGTTAGTGAATATTTGAAAGAAAAAAATAATTCGATAAGTAATGATGAAAATAAGAATATAGAAATAGAAAATGATGGCTCTTAACCATCATTTTTATTTATTCTCTCTAAGATATATTAAATTATACTGAATAATAATCTTATCTTTTTCAAATTCTCTTCTTATTACATCTAAAGGATTATTATCAAGCATACATTCACTAATTAAATCCAAAGTTCTTGAATTAGAATATAATGTATCAAGCATTTCTTTTATTAAAGGCTTTAAATTATTCTCAACATTCATTTCTTTTCTTACAAGGTAAAATAATTTTTTCATAACATTAACAAAATATAAACAAGCTAATGTAAAAGATTGATTATAAGAAATATCAATTCTATCTAAAAATTTATCATTTTTATCATCTTCTATTAATTTATTTAATTCTGATACTTCTTTACTATATTCACCAAAAAAAACATTAATTTTTTGTATTTCCTTAGCAATAATAAAATATTCTCTAGTCATTCTATTATCATCATATGTAATCATTTCATATTTTTGTAAATCAGTATACAAATCAAATAAATCATAAGATTTATTATCGTTTACTTCATCCAAAAGCTTTAATATTTTATTCATATCATTATTTTGAATTTCTTCAATATTATTTAAAGCATCCTTAAAACTATTATTAATTACAGATAAATCATTCATTATTTCTTTATTAGCTGTTTTAAAACCGATACTATTTCTAATAATTCCCTCAATAATATGATTTGTTCTAAATTCAATAAATTTAAACATTTCACCATTATCCAAAGAATACTTCTTAGCTATATTTTTAATTTTATCTTCAATCTCTTTTATATTTTCATTTAACTTACCAAAATCAGCCAAATCAACTAAAGGATACTTTTCCCATGGATTTTTAGTTTCTTCTATTTCATCATTATAAAAATACCAATAATCAACATTATATATAATAGCTAATTCAAATGCTATTCTAGGAGATATCTCATCATTTTTGTTATTCAATAAATTTTTTAAAACATCATTTGAAATATTAAAATTACTTAAACTATTTAACTTTTCCTTTTCATTTTTAAATATTAATTCAAATTTAACAAATGATTTATCCATATCCAAATCTCCTATAATAAAATTTATCGTAAAACTCTAATTTAATTTTACAAAAAAACAAAATGGATATCAACTAAATTGATATCCATTTTATTAAAACTTATCATTAAATGCATCCATAGTAATAAATACTAATTTATTATCTCTAAAATAATTCTTTAGCTTCTTACTATTACTTAAATATGCTAAATAACTTCTTATAGTAGATGTTATTAACATATATTTGTTATAAGACATTCTCAAATTATAATAATTAAAAATATGCTGAACAATTTCTTCTGTAGTATGTTCTATAGATAAATAATCCATAATTACATCAATTATTTCATATATTTGACGCTTATTAAACTCAACAATATCAACAATATCATTTGTGACCTCACTATGTGCAGGAACAATAATATTACCACTTAATGTTTTGACATAATCAAGTGAATTTAAATAACCTTCCACATCAAAAATCAATAATATATGTTGTTTATCTATTAATGTTTTTGAACCTAAAGTATCAGCCACAAAATAAACACCATCTGATGTTTTAATTCCAATCATACCATAATGATGTCCTGGCAAATCAAAGCTTCTTAATCCTAAAGGCAACTCCTTTAGTGAATCAATGTCTTTATAATCCTCAATATGCATTAATCTATTATCAAATTCATCAAGTGGATATCCTCCATACAAAAAGCCTAAATCAAGTTTATTGTCTCTTAAAAAAGCTCTTTCTATTTTAGAAGCAATTACTCTACAACCGGTTATAGTCATAAGATACCTACACGCACCAGAGTGATCTGCATGAGAATGAGTTAAAACAATATATTTTAAATTTAATTTATTTCTTCTTAATACAGTTTCGATTATAGGTCCTTCACTATTAGTACCGCAATCAATCAAACATACATCTGTATCATTCAATTTATAAACACCAATATTGGTAGGGCCGTCAATATAATATGTATTTCCTTTTAAATGATGTAATTCGTACATAATAAACCTCTATAAGAAAAAATAGGAAGATTCCTATTTTTTACTAACAAATATAAAACCAAATGCATTTGGTCCCCAGTGACAAGCCACTGCAGGATCCAAATTATCAAACACTCTAATTTGGCTCTTATACTTTTCATCTGTCATATCAATTAAATCCATAACATTCTTCTTATTATAAGTATAAGATGCAATAATATCATAATTAGGATCACAATCAAGCTCATTAAGCTTAGATACAACATCCTTCATAGCCTTCTTTAATCCTCTATTTTTAGCAAGTACTCTTACTCTACCATCCTTAAAACCAATTGTTGGCTTAATTTGTAAAATAGAACCAATTAACCACTCAGTTTTAGATAATCTTCCACCCTTTTGTAAATTATGTAAAGTTTCAGGGATTGCCATTATTTGAATATGAGGAATAAACTCATCAATCAATTTAGTTAATTCATCAAATGATTTATCGCTATTACGATTAATCATATCAACTAATAATCTAATACCACCAACAGCACACATAGAATCTACTACTAAAACATTCTTATTATCTTCAAACAATAATTTGAATGAATTATATGTACCACTAATTTTACTAGAAATAGTAATAATAATTACCTCATCGCCATTATCAGTATACTCTTTTACTCTTTTTTCAACTGAATCAAGCTGAGGTAGACTTGTCTTAGGAAATTCCTTTTCACTAGCTAGTAACTCATAAAACTTATCAATAGGCAAATCTATTCCATCATCTAAATATTCTTTATTACCAATTAATATCTTTAATGGAATCAATTCAACATTATATTTTTCCAATTCATCAATCTTTATTGATGAACCTGAATCTACAAAAATTTTTCTCATTATAATCACCTTATCAAACGCCATAATTATATATAATATAATTTGTCGTGTCAATATAAATTACCAGTATCTTTCTTCCTTTAAACTTCTACCTAATAACGAAGTTAATGCCTCCTTAGCACTACACTGTCCATTAACTACTTTATAAGCAGCTGATATAATCGGTAAATCAAGATTATACTTTTTACCAATTTCATAACCAGCAACTATAGCTCTTATACCCTCTACAGATTGTGTAAGTGAACCAACAGCCTCTTCAACTCCCATTCCTTTACCAATTCTTAAACCACACTGATAGTTTCTTGAATTCATACTTGAAGCTGTAACAATTAAATCACCAATTCCAGATAGTCCATAAGCAGTTTCCATCTTACCGCCTAAAGCGACAACGATAGACACTATTTCTTTAATACCTCTTGTAATAAGCATAGCGCGGGCATTCTCTCCTAATCCCAAACCAAATGCTACACCAGATACTATAGCAATTGCATTCTTTATAGCGCCACCAGTTTCTACTCCAATAACATCATCAGATGTATAAACTCTTAAATATTTTTCGTTAGCAAATAATTCTTGAACATCTTTTGCGTTCTTTTTTAATACTGATGCTGCAACAAGTGCTGTAGCTTTTCTTAATATTAATTCTTCAGCATGTGAAGGACCAGATAAAACTACATATCCACCAAAATATTTTTTCTTAATTACCTCATTTACAATTTCTGATACTCTTTTTGATGTTTCAGGCTCAATACCTTTACTAACATTAATAAATAATTTCTTACTAGTTAACTTACTATTGATATCAACTAATACACTTCTCATCGCCTTAGTAGGCACACAAAGAACAATAATTTCAGAAAAATCCAATGCTTCAT
The DNA here is from genome assembly GCA_017542485.1 of Acholeplasmatales bacterium. GTDB lineage: Bacteria > Bacillota_I > Bacilli_A > Acholeplasmatales > Anaeroplasmataceae > Anaeroplasma. Next base: position 42,573 of record JAFXXC010000075.1, on the reverse strand, counting down.
CCAAATCAGTAGTAGCTTTAATACTTGTAGGAATAACTATATCAAAAAATGGATGAATATGTCTTTTATTAATTTTTTCTACAAAGGCCTCATTTATATCTCTAATTAAAACTGAATGTGAATTATCAGTTAATGCTTGTGCAAGTGTAGTACCCCAAGCACCTCCACCAATTATAGTAACATTCATAATTAATCCCTCTTCCTCAATTCGATTTTTATAGGAGTTGCATAAAAATCAAAATTCTTTCTAATTTGATTTTCTAAATACCTATAATATGAAAAATGTAAATATTTTGGTTCATTTACAAATAAAGCAAAAGTGGGTGGTTCAACTCCAACCTGTGATGAATAATAAATCTTAAGCTTTCCACCATTAAATTCAGATGGAGGAAACATAAGAACACTATCAGAAATAACATCATTTAATACAGCTGTAGATATTCTTCTATGATATGCTTCATAAGCCATATCAATAGCAGGAAATAATGTATGAACCCTCTTATTTTCTAATGCAGATAAAAATACTATAGGAGCATAATCTAAATACTTATATGTACTTCTAATATCTTCTTCCCACTTTTTCATTGTTTTAGAATCCTTATCAATCAAATCCCACTTATTTACAACAATAATACAAGGTCTTCTAAACTCTTCTATATATTGTCCAACATGAGTATCTTGATCAATAATACCTGTAGATGCATCCAAAACTAATAATACAACATCGCTTCTTCCAATTGCATCAACACTTCTTATCACAGAATATTTCTCAATATTTTCATATATTTTTCCACGTTTTCTTAATCCTGCTGTATCTATAACAACATATTCTTTACCATTAGACTTAAATCTAGTATCAATAGTATCCCTTGTTGTACCACTAATAGGAGATACAATAACTCTATTATCATTTAATAAAGCATTAGTTAAACTACTCTTTCCAACATTTGGTCTACCAATCATACAGAATTTTATAGCATCATCTTTTTCATTAGATGTACTTTGAGGTAATAATTCTATAACCTTATCAAGTAAATTACCAACACCTACACCATGACTTGATGATGTCGCAATAGGCTCATCAAAGCCTAATGCATAAAATTCATAAATATTATCCTTAAACTTTTGATCATCAACCTTATTTACAGCAAGAATAACTGGCTTTTTTGTTTTATATAAAATTTTAGCAATATATGTATCGTCATCAGTAACACCACTACGACAATCTACAACAAAAATAATAACATCAGCTTCATCCATTGCTATTTCAGCCTGTGCTTTTATTTCTGTTAAAAAAGGAGCATCACTTAATTCAATGCCCCCTGTATCGATTAGGAAAAAATCCTTCATCATCCAAGTTGCTTTGGAATATATTCTATCCCTAGTAACTCCTGGCGAATCGTCTGTAATGGATAATCTACTACCAATGATACGATTAAACAATGTTGATTTTCCAACATTTGGTCTACCAACAATCGCAACCTTTGGTAACATATTTTCACCACCATTATTTATTATCTTTTAATACATCTTCAAATCTATCACCGATAGTAGCTGAATCCTCTTCTGTAGTTAAATGCTTTTCATATTCTGCCTTAGCTTCAGATTCTAATACTTTCTTAATAGATAATTTTAATCTCCATTCCTTTGGCTTAATTTCAGTAATAACAGCCTTAGCTACATCACCAACCTGATATAAATCATTTAAATTAGCCTTTTCAAGTGATGCTTCACTCATAGGAACAAATCCATCAACACCTAAAGCTTCAACCTTTAAGCCCTTTTCATTAATTTCAGCAATTTTAGCATCAACTATATCTCCAACCTTGCCTTCAACTCTTTCCCAAGGATTATCTAAAAGAGGCTTACGAGATAATGAAATTCTTTCTTTTGCTTCATCAATAGCTATAATTGATACTTCAATTTCATCATTAATTTTTACACAATTATTAAAATTATCATTTGGATTATGAGAATATTCAGTTCTATGTAATAAGCCTTTAACGTCATCAGCCAATTGTACTAATAAACCATAAGGAAGCTTTTCAGTAACTTTACCCTTAACAGTATCAGAAACCTTATGATTCTTTATATAAATTGCAAATGGTGTATCAAGTAAAGCTTTTCTTGATAACTCAATTTTACCATTTTCTTTCTTTATTACTTTTACTTCTATTTCATCACCAACATTAAGTTCTTTTTCAATATCAATAAACTTATGTGAAACTTGAACAGTTCTTAATAAACCTGTTAAATAATTAAATTTAACTAATGCGCCATACTTTTCAACTCTAATGATTGTACCTTTTAATACATCACCTTCATTAATAGTATCATATTCTTTATTTCTATTATTTTGATATTCATCATTTTCTACTTCTTTACGAGATACTATTGCACTCTTTCTCTTTTCATCAATATCAATAACTTTAACTTCAATTTCTTTTCCAACTTCTACAGAACTAGTAGCTTGACTCTTTGGTAAGAAAATTTTAGCGCCTTCAAATTCACATTTAAAGCCTTTATTTTCGATACTATCAGTAACCTTTACAGTTATTAAAGTGCCATCATTTTTAGCATCAATAACCTTCTTAAATCCTTCTTCATTGATTTGATTTAATCTAGATAAATAAACATTATCCTCAGTTACTTTAGTTACAGTACAAGTAATTTTATCTCCAACCTTAACCAATCCCTTAAATGAAGTAACATTCTTATCATTTGTATAATGATCCAAATACATTGTTCCTTCAGTAAAGCTTTGTATGTCTACATAAATTGTATTATCATCACGAATTGAGATAACTTCTCCTTCGACTACATCACCTTTTCTAGGACGCTTAAAATTTAAATCTAAATCATCCATGTTAAATTCTTCCATAATTAATCATTCCTCTCATTTATCAATTTAATTATCGTATTTGATACCTCATCAATACTCATTTTAGTAGTATCAATGGCTATCGCATCGATTGCTTGTTTAAGTGGGGCGATTGCCCTTTCTGAATCTTTTTTATCTCTTTCAATTATCTCTTTTAAAATAGTATTATAATCTGATTCAATACCCATCAATTTATTTTGTTCAAATCTTCTTCTTGCACGTTCTTCATTTGATGCAGTTAAGAATATTTTCAAATCTGCATTAGGTAATACAACAGTTCCTATATCTCTACCATCCATAATAATTTTACCATGTGATGACATTCTTTCAAATTCTATTACCTTTTCTCTTACTCTTTTAAGTTTTGCTGGTGTTGAAACATTTCTACTAATTTCACCAGTTCTAATTAAACTAGATACATCTTTGCCATTTACATAAGTTTTACCATCTTTATAAATGACATTAATATCATCCAAAAAAGAATACTCATCTTCATTTTCCAAATTGATACCTCTATTTAATGCTTCTAAAGTTACTGCTCTAAAGAAAGCACCAGTATCAACATGAGTAAAACCTAATTTATTAGCAACAATATCAGATATTGATGATTTCCCGCTTCCTGCAGGTCCATCAATTGCGACAATAAAATCTTTCATAATATTCAATCCTAACCTTATTTATTTTACCACAAAAACCAACCATTTACAAACTATATAATTTCTTTACCTCATGTGGTTTTAATGGTCTATAATCTCCAATTGATAATCCATCTAAAGTTATACCCGCAAAGGAGATTCTTTTTAATTTTTTAACAGGAAAGCCAACTGCCTCACACATTTTTCTAACTTGTCTATTTCTTCCTTCTGTTATTTCTATTGTTATTAAGCTAGATTGATTTTTTCTATCAAGCGAAATAACATCAACCTTAGCTCTTTTTGTCATAACTCCATCAATCATTACACCCTTCATAAGGTTTACAATAGCCTCCTGTGTAATGATTCCATCAATTCTAACTTGATATTCCTTGGAAATCTCTTTATTACTTCTAGTAAGTCTATATGATAATTCACCATCGTTAGTAAGAAGTAACACTCCTGAAGTATCATAATCTAATCTACCAACAGGAAATATTCTGCTCTTTTTTATTTCTGGATCAATTAAATCCATTATGATTCTTCTATTATATGGATCACTCATAGAAGTCAAATACCCAGTTGGTTTATTTATTACATAATAAAGCTTTTCTAAACGCTCTAATTCTTTTCCATCAAATTCAATAACATCATTTTTTGATACCTTTGTTCCAAGTTCAGTAACAATCTTACCATTTACCTTAACTCTTCCTTCTGATATCAATTCTTCACATTTTCTTCTAGATGCTATACCACAAGAGGCTAACACCTTTTGAAGTCTTTCCTTATTATCATCCACGACAATCACTCCCTCAAATTAGAATTAGTATACCACATTTTAATTATAAATTAAAATATTTTTTCAATATTACCTAGATTTATGATATAATACGACACGGAGGTAATAAATATGTATTCAAAAAATGCTTGGGAAAAGTACAATGAAAAAGACGTTAAAAAAGTAATGACATTTAACGAGGGATATAAAAAATTTATATCTGACTGTAAAACAGAAAGAGAATGCGTTAAATATGCAGAAAAGCTTGCTAAAGATAAAGGATTCAAAAATATAAATGAATTTAATAAATTACAAGCTGGTGATAAAGTATACGCAATTAATAAAGGAAAAAATATTGCATGCTTCATTATTGGTAAGGAATCTATCGAAAATGGTATAAATATTTTAGGCGCTCATATTGATTCACCTAGAATTGACCTAAAACAAAATGCGTTATATGAAAAAGATGGATTTGCTTTAGCAGATACTCACTATTATGGTGGTATCAAAAAATATCAATGGATTGCAAGACCACTTGCTATACATGGCGTTGTTTGCAAAAAGGATGGTTCTATTATTGATGTAGTTATTGGTGAGGATGATAATGATCCAATAGTATATATTACAGACTTATTAATTCATTTATCACAAGAACAATTAACTAAATCAGGTGCGAAGGTAATTGAAGGTGAAGACTTAGATGTTACATTAGCTGCTATTCCTGATAAAGATAGCGAAAAAGATAAAGTTAAAAATGCACTATTAAAATTATTAAAAGATAAATATGATATTGATGAGGAAGATTTTGTATCAAGTGAATTTGAAATCGTTCCAGCTGGAATAGCTCGTGATTTAGGTTTGGATAAATCTATGGTTATGGGTTATGGTCATGATGATAGAGTTTGTGCTTATACTTCTTTAATGGCTATATTAGATACAGAAAATGTTGCTAGAACATCTTGTGCTATTTTAGTTGATAAAGAAGAAATTGGTTCTGTAGGTGCTACAGGTGCTCAATCAAAATGGTTTGAAAATACAATTGCAGAAATCATAAATAAAATGACTAATTATAATGATTTAATATTACGTCATACAATAACAAATAGCTATATGTTATCAAGTGACGTATCTGCAGGATATGATCCACTTTATACAAGTGCTTTTGAAAGAAAGAATTCTGCTTTCTTAGGAAATGGTATTACATTTAACAAATATACAGGTTCACGTGGTAAATCAGGATGCAATGATGCAATGCCTGAATATATTGCTAAAATTCGTAAAATAATGGATGATAATAATATAAATTTCCAAACTGCTGAATTAGGTAAAGTAGATTTAGGAGGCGGTGGTACAATCGCCTATATCCTAGGTAACTATAATATGAATGTAATTGATGCAGGTATTCCTGTTCTATCAATGCATGCGCCAAGTGAAGTTGTATCAAAAGCTGATGTTTATGAAGCTTATAATGCATATAAAGCATTTATAAAAGAAATTAAATAATAATAAAAAAAATACAAATTGTTGAAATGGCAATTTGTATTTTTATTTTATAAAGTTATTAATGGTAAATTACTAACCTCTGGTAAATAATATAAATAATTAATTCCATTAGCTAAATCAGAACCTGATGCTAAATGTCCACCATATAGTGGAATTATAAAATTAGCTTCTGCATTATTATTAACTACATCTTCAGTATTTGATATATTTACTAATTCTGTAGAACTCATACCATAATAATGATTAGTATTTGCTGTATCATCCCAAGTTACATCAAATCCATAATATTTTGAATCAATATAAACATAATTCCATGCATGTGCACCACCATGCTTATCCTCATTTGTAAATCCTAATCCTGATACTGTTAATGCAGGTATTCCACTTTTCTTTAACAAATATGTAAATAATTCAGCATATGATTCACATACACCTTTTCCTTCTACTACAATACCTAAAATATTATGAGCATATGATGTAGTTGATGGATTATTATCCTCATCAAATGCATATTCTGCTTTTTCTACTATATAATCGTGAATATGTTTTATTTTATCTTTATTAGTAGTAGATTCAGTAAAATCCTTAAAACAATCAGTTTCAAATTCAGTAATTTTTGAATTATATTCTACTCTTTTTGATCCAATAGCATAATCTGAATTAATAGATAATTTAATTTTCTTTGTAGTCACATCACCAGATGTAACATTACTTGTGATATAACTATTATCCATAAAATAATATTCAGGGTGATCAAGTAAAACATTTTTCAATACTGCTAAAGCAACATTTGATTCAATATTATATTTTGTATAATCTACATCATCAAAAAAATAATATGTTGAATCTTCACCACTTATTGTTACAACCTGTGAATTAATATCAGAACTTGTTTTTGCAAATTCATCAATCTTATTTTTTATTACTAAATATAAATCCTTTAAATCGTTAGAATTTTCATATCTTAACAAATCATAACCATATCCATAATCAAGTTCAGTAACCAACCCATCTTCATCAAGAGGCTTAGTTGTAGAAACTGTAGTAGTTGTATTAATTACAGTAGTTGTAATATTTGTATTTGTTGTCGATATATTACTTATATCACTACTAGTTGGTAACGAAGTAACTTTTGGGTTAGTAGTTGTACTACTAGTATCACTAGTAGAATTAGTAACATTTTTATTTTCACTAGTATCAAATCCTAATCTTGATAAAACAGCACATGAAGAAAAAGAGACTAATGAAAATATTAAAATTAGAAATAATAGAATCCTTTTAAAATATTTCATAACGTCCCTCCTTTTTCTTATTAGTATTTAATGAATCCCCAAATTGCAAGTATAGCAAATATAACAAACAATACTTCTAAAACAATTTTTAAAGTGTTGTTCATTTTAGCATTTCTTAGCCACATCCAACCACATACAACTGCAATTACAACTAAGATAATACTACAAATCCATTTGATTGTGTTTAAAAAATTAAAATGTACATCAATTAATGAGAAAAACCAATAAAATCCTCCACACATTAATGCTATAAACGCACAACAACCAACGATTGCTTCTATTGTAACATTCCTTTTCATTTTTTATACCCTTCCCTTCTATTCTTAACATAATTTATTATATCATCTTTATCATTTTATTAAATAATAATTTAATAATATTTTATCTTTTCTTTATAACCCTCATTTTTGCACTATGAGCCCTATTATTATATTCCAATTCCTCATCACTAGGTAATATAGGATGTTTATTAACAAGCTCATAATCTGCTTCTTTTATATTATTAATAGGTAATCCTTTCGGAACATTAACAGTACTTCTTTCTTTAAATACTACTTTACAAATCCTATCCTCTAAAGAATGGAATGTAATTACAACTGCTCTTCCATCTTTATTAAGCATATCTAAAGCATCATTAATAGATACCTCAAACACTCTTAATTCATCATTTACTGCAATTCTTAATGCCTGAAATATTCTTTTAGCAGGGTGCCCTTTACTATTTAAAACCTTTTGTGGTAATGATTTTTTTATTACCTCAACAAGTTCAAAGGTAGTACTAATTTTCTTATTTTTTCTTGTTTCAACTATTCCTTTAGCAACCATTCTACTATTTGGATCTTCACCATATCTATAAAAAATATTAGATAGTTCTTCTAAAGAATAATTATTAACTATATATTCAGCAGTAACCTCTGATTCTTGATTCATTCTCATATCAAGTGGAGCATCATAATTATAAGAAAATCCTCTTTCTGGTATATCAAGTTGAAAAGATGAAACACCTAAATCATATAAAATACCATCAATTCTATCTACACCTAGTTTATTTAATTCACTTTTCAAATTAACAAAATTAGATTTGATAAAAGTATAATTACTACCAACTTCACTTAAAACCTCATTTGCCCTAGATATAGCATAATCATCCTGATCAAAACAATACAAATGACCATTCTTTAGTCTTTTTAATATTTCCTTAGAATGACCACCACCACCAGTTGTGGCATCGACATAAATTCCATCAGGATTTATATTTAAATTTTCTATTGCTTCATTTAATAAAACGCTCTTATGTACATACATATATAACACCCACTTGATTATATCACAATCTCTATAAATAGAAAATAGACACCCCAGTGTCTATTTCTATTTGCGAATATTTAATTATTCTGCATCATCTTTTTTAGCCTTTGGAGTAACAACTTGCTTACCATTGTAGAATCCACAATTACCACATACTCTATGAGATAATGTTAATTCACCACAGTTAGGACAAGTAATCATTCCAGGTACTGATAGAGCTAAGTGAGAACGTCTTTGTCTCTTCTTCATCTTAGAAACTCTTCTAAAAGGAACTGCCATTTCTAATCCTCCTATAACAAATCTTTAAGTGAGGCAAATGCTGGATTAATTTTATCTTCTTCACTATCTTCAATATCATCAACAGAATCATCAACATAATCATGATTAGATATTGATACAGGCTTTTCAGATAAAATAGCTGCTATAATAGCTTCTTTAGTATCTAAAGTATTTGTCTCAATTATTGTAGCATCAGCTATTTCTTGATTAGTAGTATATAGTTCAGTTGCTTCTGTCTCAATCTTGTAATCAATTATTTCAAGTGATACAGAATCTTCAAGTCCCATATTAAGAGAAATAACAAAATTACACTGATATGTATCCTCACCATATTCTCTAATAGTAGTTTTAATCAATACATCATCAATAGTTTTAATATTCTCAAAACCAATTAATTCAGATAAATCCAAACTTTCTTCAAAAGTATATGGCATAGATATTTTATTCAACTGTGCTAAAGCCCACTTCATGAAAATCACCTCAGCCTGATTAATTATACTTATATATAATATAAAAGTCAAGTTTATTTTAATATTGAAATAATCATTATCATTAAAAAAAGCTCATTTTTAAATGAGCTCTTAAAATATATTATACAAGCCAATAAATACCATTAGAATCAACATCGTAAGTTGATGTATTAGATTGACTAAATTTTGTATTTGAATTACCTAATGCAAACACAAATCCATTACTGATAGATGTTGGCATTTTTATTACTGCTAATCCTGATACAGTTAAATAATAATCTTTAGTAAGTGACATACTACTTGATATATATGTTCCACCTGATACCTTAGTTACCTCCTGAGTCATGCCCTGAGGACACATAGCAATAACATATCCTGCTTGATATTTATATCCTTGTTCAGTATCAATGCATGAATTACCACCAGATGTTGAAATAACTATTGTGTGTCCACCATTAAATAATATTCCACCATATGATGTAGTAGTATTGGCATCAAGACCATCACCACCTGCATAAACATATATATAACCACCATTTATTGTAATTCCATAAGATCCTGTAGATAATGTAGAATTAAATCCATCATCATTTGATGTAACATTAATATTTCCACCATTAATGACTATTTTATTACCTTCTAATCCTTCATAACTATAAGATACTGTTATACTTCCATTATTTATTGTTAATATTCCATCTGCGTGAATACCATCATCATTAGAATAAACTGTTACAGTTCCACCATTTATTGTTATATTTCCCAAAGGTGTAACACCAGATTCAAGTGTAGTATCATTATTTGCATGAATTGCATCATCATATGATTTTATATTTATTGTTCCACTAATTATTGTAATTTGATTATCTGCTTTTATTCCTTTAGTTGAATATTCACCCTTATCAGTATTACCATCTTGCATACCACCCATCCCTTGTTGAGATTGTGTAGTATAATTTGTATATTTAAATGAAGAATTACTATAATAAATAGTATCGTAATTATCATTAACTGTTAATACTGATGATTTTAAATAATAAGTTGCATCACTTTCTTGTGATTGGCTAGATGTATAATAATAAATTATCATTTTATCATAACCAGAAGGTTTATCAATTTGATAATAATAGTATGTAGTACTTCTTCCCATACCTCCACTTGTTACTGTAGTATAAGTTGAAGAATTTTTCCAAACATATTCATTAGTTGTTGAATTATAATAATAAATTGAATATTTATAATTTGTAGATGTATTTCTTATATAATAAACTGAATCAGTAGTGTATGTTACTTCTTCTGAATATGTAGAATATTTATCTGTATATATATTAATTAAAGCATCACCAGATATATTTACATCATATGCTGAATCAATTCCATCACAAGCTGAATATATATTTATGCTACCACCTAAAATATTAATTGTTCCTTTTTGAACATTTGATGAGGATAAACTAGAATTACTTGTTTTAATACCATCACCTTGTCTTGAAATTAATGTATATGTACCATCATTTATTGTTACACTATCATTGCCCTTAAAAGCATTATCTACTACATTAATTGTTAATGTCAACTTTTGAGATTCTAAATCATCTTTACAATGGATTCCGTTATTATTAGCAGAATAAATATATAATTCACCAGAACCCTTTAGTTTTAAATCACCAGTAACATAAAGACTCGCAGAAACATCTGTTGTACTATCACTACTAACTAATTCCCTATTATCTCTAATAGTATTTGTTGTACTCTTCTTAATAGATATTTCAGTATTTCCAGAACTATTAATATATAAAGGACAAATACTATCTGATGTAATATTAACTCCATTTAAATTGATAGAAACATCACTTAAAGAATTAACAATTATTGATCCATAATAATCACCACCAATAGTTAATTCTAAATTTTCTTCTGCTTCAATAGTTAAAATGCCATTATTATATTCATATAAAAATGAACCTAAAGATGCACTTCCTGTTAAAGTATAATCAGTATTATTATATGATGTAACAACACTAAATTCTGTAACTTTTTCTGGTAAAGAACCAGATTCTACTGCTTCTATATTTATTACTAAATCGCTTGAAATCTTTGTTATCCTAAATACTCCATCAGATATTGATTTTAAGTTAGCATAACTTCCTGAAATATTAATACATGAAGTATCAATTTCATAATTGTCATCACATACAACTTTAAAATTAACCTGTCCTGTACCATCATTTAATTCAGCACCTGTTGTGCCATCCTTTGATATTGCAGTTGTAGATAAAGTACCATCACCTGAGACATCTTGTGTATCATAAATATAAACTTTACAATGACTTAAGTTAAATACACAATTATATCCTTCTGTACTGCTATTTGTACCAATTTCTTTTGATGTGATTGTAACACTTAAATCACTTGTTATCTTTGTTATTCTATAACCATTTTCTACTCCAGTATCCGCTGAGCCTTTTAAATTTTTATATCCTGATGTTGGGTTAATAACAATATTATCAAGTTCATAACCATCACTAAAAGATAATATAAAATTTATTTGTCCAGTTCCATCAGATACCTTTTCTCCAGTTTCAGAATCTCTACTATAAGCTATAGTTGATTCATATCCAGATGCTGTCATATCTTGAGTATCAAAAATAGTAACACTGACATTTTCATCACATATAAAATTTGCTTGATAGCCATCAACTACTGAATTAGTTGTTGTAGCTGTTGTAGTTGTAATTTGATTAGTTGTGCTACTTGTAATACTACTTTGACTAGTTCTAACAGCATCAGTGCTAGTTGTATTTTGACTTATTGAAGATGAATCAGTACTATTATCAGTTGAAATAGTACAACTACCTAAAGTAAATAAACATCCTATAATTCCAAATAAAAATGAAATTTTTTTAATCAATCCTTTTTTTCTCATAAGCTACCTCCATAGGTTTTAGTAGCCTTATAATATCACATTTTATCTAATAATAATTCAAATCACTTTCTTTACTATAATTAAACAATTTTAGCCAAATTAATCACATTTTTTCACAAAAATTAAAAAGCAGGGTGAGAAGTCCTGCTTAATATCTTTTTCTTTGCAATTATAATAATCAAACAATTAACGCTTAGATAATACAACTATTTGATTAACTGGCTCTGTTAAGCTGTTTTTTGAAATCTTCGGACACCTTCCGGACACCAAAACTGGTATTTTTTAGGCTTAAAATTAGATCGCCGAGGACTTTTTTAGACCGTATTCACAAATATCAACTAGATCGATTTTGCTGTTTTTCAGTTTTTTAATACTCTAAATATAATTGTCAGAATAAATGATAATAGAAATGATTAATTAGCATTACTACCAATTATGTAATTCCAAATAATTTCATTTAATTCATCGCAAAATTTTTGATTATCTTCCAATAATTCTGTCATTTTGTTTTTTCTTCGAACGAATTCGTCCCATTTTTCTTTTCCAATAATTTTCTCGAAATCATACTGCTTTTCATGTTTTTTTATATAATCACTGATTATATTATATCTTTCATTTATTGTGGTTTCATTTAATTTAAGTTCTTTTAACCTTTTTATGTTTTCTTTAGATTTATACCAATCCTTAAATAATTTTCCACCTTTTTTGCTATTACAATCTTTGCAACATGGAATTAAATTATTTATATCTGTTAAATATCCAAATGGAAGTCCATCTTTCACAACAGGAAAAATATGATCTACAGTTTTAGCACCTTTTGTAAGACAATATCCACATTGTTTTGGTTCTATTTTCAGTTCATTATAATACTCTTCTAACACTTCTTCTTGTGGTGGTACATACGGAATAATACTAATTGCAAATGCATTATTAATTGTTGATATTCTACTTTTTAGATTAGATTTTATAGGCATTTTAAAATTTTTCATAACTCTATATTTTCCCCTTTTGTATTTTATTTTTGGTCTTGGCCTAGAAAGACTAACGCCTTCTTCGATTAGGCCAAGACCGTTTGATTACCCCTCTAGAGTTATTTTATAGATTAATCCAACAAGCTGGACGAACACCGATACTAGTGTTGTATACACTGTATTGAGTGATAGTACCATCGCAATTAACGACACAAGCATAGCAGGCAGAATTGCTAACAGGCGAACGAAGCCACCAATAACTATAACCTAAAGTTGAACTTGATGTAGATACAAATAGCCCTTGACATTTTGAATAATCTGACCCATTTGCTTTTCTTAATGAGGTAGAGTTTAATCCATAAGTACTACTTGTTACTTCACTATAAGATAACATGAATATATTATCTTTTGTTTTATTACATGTATAATAATTGGGGTTATTTGCAGTTGTAGGTGCTGAATTATTAACTGTTGTAGTTTCTATTAATGTTTTTTGCAAATCATTGAATGCTGTATTGTAGAATATATCATTTAAGAATTTTCTAACATATGACAATTCATAATTATTTGTATATCCTGTACCACCATTATGTTTATATTCATCATAGCTATTACTTGGATTATATTCTTGTGAATCAAGTATTAAATTAGATAATATTAGTACCTTACCATTTGATTCAAATAGAATATCCCATTCGATTGGGTCATATCTAAACCAATAGATTTTATTTTTTGTATAACCATTATCATCTTGATATGTATTTGAAGAGGTAGTGTCATTCAAAAAAATATCTTCCGATCTATACATAGTTAAATAAACACCTCTATAATCATATATGCCATCATTATTTGTATCTACATCTTTATAATACGTAAGACTAGACTGTGAAAACGATTTATAAGAACTCCATGTCCCATCAAATGTAATCGAAGATAAGCCATTTTCTGTTGTTGCATATACTTTAGTTTGTGGATATGTTCCAAAATAGATTTTATTACCATTTCTTGTATACGGAATTAAAACAATAGTTGTTGTAATTGTTATATTACCAAGCGGAACATTAAATGTAATACTTTTTTTAACATAGAATGAACCATCACTTCTACTCCATTTAATTGTATAACCATCAGGAATATTTGTTGCAGTAAGTACTATTTGACTATCATAATCATATTCATTTCCACTAGTTACACCAGAAATTGTTACTCCAGTAGCTTGGTTATCAATTGTGATTGTATACTTATTAGCCGTATATCTAGCTTCAAATGAAACATTTGTTGCACCAAGTATATAAATAAATGAAGATCCTTCTTCATATAATGAATTATTTAAATACCAACCATTAAATGTATAACCTGGATTTGTTTCGGCTGTAATAGTTATTTCTTTGCCATATTTATAAGTTCCAGCACCAGTAATAGTTCCAGCCTTTTCATTATTAATACTTAATGATAAATCATAACTATTTCTTTCATAATATAACTTAATAACACTAGTTCCAGCACCATTAATATTAACTTGTGTAATAGTTGGTGATGTAAATCCTTCATATGTTTTTACTTCACCATTAGTTAATGTATCTGTTGTACCAGTTAAATTATCAGTTTCATATGGTGTTTCTTGATAATTATTATCATCTAAATTTTGTAAATAATGTTCTACTTTATATGTAGTATTAGTATTTGCAGTCCATTTTGCAGTATATGACAAATTACTTGCTGGCATATTAAATGTATAGGTTTCTAATGGTGATACTTGATTATCCCCATCATACCAACCATTAAATGTGTAACCTGGATTTGTTTCTGCTTTTATTGTTATTTCCTTACCATATTTATATATACCACTTACATCAGTTATTGAACCAGCTTTTTCATTATTTACATTTAATGATAAATCATAACTATTTCTTGTGTAATTTAACTTAATTACTGTACTTCCATCACCATTAATATTAACTTGTGTAATAGTTGGTGATATAAATCCTTCATATGTCTTAACAGAACCGGCAGTTTGTGTGTCTGTTGTACCTGTTAAATTATCAGTTTCATATGGTGTTGATGGATAATTATCATCATCTAAATTTTGTAAATAATGTTCTACCTTATATGCTGTATTAGTATTTGCTGTCCATAATGCTTTTAATTCCATATGACATATATTAGATGTATTTATTTCAGTTATAACATTACCATTATATTCAAATCCTATAAATGTATAACCATCTTTAGTAGGTTCTAATAATGTAATATTTTCCATATCAACATCATAATATGTTGGATTATTTTCATTATTAATACCACCATCAATATCATATGTTATATTGAAATTATTCCATTTAGCTTCTAATTTATAATTCTTATTAGGCATAGTAAATTGATATACTGCATTAGTTGATACTAATTGATTTAATTCATTATACCAACCTAAGAATCTAATATCAGATTTAGTATATGCTGCTATTGTAACACTTTGAGTGTAATATTCATTTAATGTTTCTTCATTATAGAATGTTTGACTATAACCCTCTCTAATCATTACTTGACCTAAATCATAATTATTAGACCAAACATTTAATTTATATGATGTATATTTAAATCTTGCCTCAATAGTGAAATCTTCATCCCACATCATATATTTATAATCTTTTTCATTAGATAATACATATCCATTATTATACCAACCAACAAATGTATATCCCTCATTAGGATATGCATGTAAATCTACATATGTATTGAATTTATATGTTGAAGTTTTAGATATATCTCCTAATTCTTCAAATAATTCAGTATATGTATTACCTGATAAAGTATAATATATTGTTAATTTAATTGATTCATCAAAGATAGCTTTAAAGGTCATTTCTGATTGATTATCAAAACTATTAATAGTATTTCCTATTTCATCAAAAACTTTATTACCATTTAATTCATATCCCTTAAATACGTAGCCTTTTTTAGTTAAATCAAAAGGTAATATATCTTTAGATACATTATCAGTTTTAAACTGTAATTTAGTAGTATTACTCAAACCACCATTTAAATCAATAATAATTGAATATGGTAAATCAGTTTTTTTGTATATTGCTACATATACTTTATTTTCTGTAGCAACTACTATTTCTTCATTCCAATCTAAAAATTCATATGAATAATTATCATCATTTAATCTTGTTGGATTAGATTTATTATATGTAGGTAATGTTCCTTCTTTTACATTTAATGATTGAAGAATAGTTTCATCATAATCTTTAAATGTGATTGTGTAGTAAGGAATTGATGTTTTACTGAATGTAGCTATGTATTCAATATTACCAGTAACATTTTCTTTTGTTGGAGTCCATCCACTAAATGAATAATAATATGTATCATCTTGTGGCTTTAATGGTGTATCTCCATCATATGATGGCATACTACCATATTCAACATTTGTATCTGTTTCAAGTACTTCTCCATCATAGTTTTTCCATATAACTGTGTATTTATTCTTAGTTGATGTATAGGTAGCTATATATTCAGTATCACCTATAACAATTGTAATTTCTGGTGACCACTTATCAAACAAATATGTATATTCAGCATCAGTGCTCTTAGTTGGAGTTTCTCCATCATATGAAGGTTGTGTGCCATATCTTACATTTGTATCAGTTTCTAGTACTTCACCATTATAATTCTTCCATGTAACAGTGTAAGTATTAATCGAATTGTTATATCTAGCATAATATTCAATATCACTTGAGATAATTCCAAATGATTCAACCTTAATACCACCATCTTTTGATGTATACCATCCATCAAATTCATATGAATATTGTGCATTTGATTCTTTTGTTGGATTACTTGGTGGAACAATTGTATTTCCATATTCAATAATTTCTTCTTTTAATGGTGTAATACCATCTTCATCAAAGAATGTATATGTATATGTATTTTTATCATTTTTAAATGTAGCTATATATGTAGCATCACCTATAACATCAACTATTTCTGGCGACCACTTATCAAATGTATATGTATATTCAGCATTAGACTCTTTTGTTGGAGTATCTCCATCATATGAAGGTCTAGTCCCATATTCTACATTTGTATCTGTTTCAAGTACTTCACCATCGTAATTCTTCCATGTAACTGTATACTTATTCTTAGTTGCAGTATATGTAGCAACATATTCACAATCTTTTGTTACAGTTATAATTGATGGATTCCATCCACTAAATGTAAATGTATATTCAGCTGTATTTTCTTTTGTAGGTATTCCATTATATATAGGTGTACTACCTTCTTTATATGAATCAGATAATAATATATCTCCATTATCGTTTTTAAATGTAATAGTATAATATTTATCTTCATTAGTAGATTGATTTGTATCACCACTTGAAATATTATCACTTGTATTTGGTGTACTATTATTATTACCACTTGTGCTAGGTGTATTATTATAATTGTTAATTGTACTTACACCACATGAAGCAAGTATAATAATTATAAATAATGATACAAATACTAATATAATCCTTTTAGCTTTAATCATAGAAAATCAGCTCCTTATTCATAAATAACTGAAAAATTATCTGCAATAATTATACGATATACATGTATATCAAGTCAAACAATGAGTCTAATACGCAAATATAAAATCTATACTCATCGCATGAAATGTATCCTTTGGAGCTACAAGCCATAATTTATAATCATATGGTATCATCATTTTTTTAACATTTATTAATTTATTGTTATTATAATATTTAATTATTTTATAATTATTGATTATTATACTTTAATTTAGATGTAATTAGAACAGAAAAATGGGTTTTTAAACCCATTTTGTCTTTCTTATATTTTATCTATTATACCAGTAAATAATATTTCATCATTTTTATTAGTTATAATAACACCAAATGATTTATCAATTATAAAATCTTCTTTTTTCTCTATAATTCTAGCAGTTGTTTCTGCTATAATAGCCATAGTAACTGAAGCACCAACAATTCCTTTTTCATCTACTTCTAAAACTGATTTATGCTTTATCTCGTCGACATATACATTATCATTAGGATTAATATAGAATAATTTAGATAAATCAGCATTTGCACTATCAAATATTTTTTTAATACCTAATTTATTATTTAATAATTCTTTTAGACCTAATAATGAGCTTTCTAATTTAAATTTAGGAAATACACATCTTGTATAAATATTTGAATCATCATAATTATGATAATTATTCACATAAGCTATTAATTCATTATCAAAAATATCACTGATATTAATTCCTTCATTAGGTAATATAATTTTCATTTTATAATTATTTTTAGTTTTACAATAAAAATGAGAATAATTATTTTCTTGTTTTACTTTACCATAACTATAATCTGCTTTATATAATTTAGTAGATGTAATAGATAAATCATTATTTTTAAAATTATAACTATTTTCTGTTTCCTGTAATGGTTCATTCCAGATAGTTTTTAAATATAATGAATTTATTAAAACTGCAATAGCTTCTTTTGAAATTTCAAAATCTTCATTAATTAAACCATTAGTATTTTTAGATACATAATCAGTTATCATTTTATTTGTAAAATTATTTTTAAAATCAGCTTGATATTGATAACAATAATAATTATTAGCTAAATTATTTATACAATCATTCTTAATTTTTAAATCATTTTGAATAAATATAGAATTATAAGTTTTTTCTTGAGATATTGTATTTTCATAATTATGTAATGAATAAAAATATGGGTAATTATCAATAATTAGTTTTTCATCCATATTAAGTGCATTTAATATTTCTATTTTAGAATCATTATCAGCTATAGCAGATAATAAAACTAAACATGAGAATATGGAATAAGGAGATATTACTGTATTATCTTTAGTATCATAATCTAGAGCATAATCAGCTATTTTTGATGAAAAATTATTATATTTAATAATAAAATCAGCATAGTTTTCTGGTTCGGCTACTGTTTTTGTTTCTGATATTTCACTTAATAATTTAACTAAATTATTATTCTTATTATTATTTAATGTTAAATATGGAATAGTAAACATTAATGTAATAACTGCCATTATTATAGAAGCAAATATAACATATTTTTTATTTATTGTTTTATTGTCATTTATATTAGCTTTTTTATAAATATCATTGGGATTTAAATTTGATTCTGGGAAATTTTTAGATATTTCTTTTAAATTTTCTTCTAATTTCATATTATTCACCTATTTCTTCTTTTATTTTATTACGTGCTCTTTCAAGACGTTTTTTAGTAGAGGATACACTAATTTTTAATATATTAGAAATTGAATTTATATCTAATGATTCATAATAATACATTATGATTACTTCTTTATATTTTTTAGGAAGATTCTTTATGATATGCTTTAATATCATATTATCGTTTTTTTCATCTACAGGATCATATTCTAAATATGATTTGTTTTTATTATGTTTATAATAATCATTACATGTATTAATTGTAATTCTTATTAAATAATATTTTTCTTCATCTTGATTATTAAAAATCTTATTGGATTTTAAATATTTGATAAAAACGTCCTGTAATAAATCATCTGAATCTTCTTTATTTAATGTGTAACCATAAATAATCGAATATAATATTTTATTATATAACTTATATTTTATTTCGAATTCTTTTTCAGTCATTAGCATTTCCTCTTTACACTAATAAAACATTAATAAATAAAAATAGGTGACATTTATTTTTAAAAATTAATAATTTAATAATCTACCATAATCATTCCATTGTCCATACATTATTCCATCTTTAGTTAATTTTATTAAATGATTTAATGCTTTTTCATATAATTCTTTATTTTTTTTATAAAAAGATATATTATAGCATCTTACTCTTTGATATAAGGGGTGAAATGATTTAAATTTAGAATATACTCTAGCTTTTTTTAAAGCATTTATTATATCTATATCTATTTTAAAGCTTCTTTTACCCATTTTAGGTAATACTTTTCTACCAGATGGTGTCATAAGACCTAATTTTTCTAGTCTTCTGACTCTTTCTTTATTTAATTCTGTCCAAGGACTATTTTTCTTTCTTGGTGAAAATTTTTGATATATTTTACCATTGATATTAATTACTATACTATCTATCCAACCAAAGCATAAAGCTTCTTCTACAGCATCTATATAATAAAAATAATCATCATTTATGGGTTTTCCCCTTTTTAATAAAATATAGCATTCTTTCATTTTAGTTGAATTTTCCATTAGCCATAATCGAAATTCATTTCTAGATGATATATTTAATATATTCACAAATATCACCGCCATAATCTTATTTAATCATATAAATAATAAAAAGGCAATTAATTGCCTTCTTAAACGATTGTTATTCAAATTCAATTGTTGCTGGTGGTTTTGAAGTACAATCAAGAAGTACTCTATTAACACCTCGTAATATTATTCAGAAGATGAATTTGGTTCTTTTTTATTTTTTACGTTTCCTTCAAATCGTCTTAAATAATATTTTTCAATAGTCAAATTATTAAATCTTGCAACATTGTATAAATAAGGTAAATTCATAATTATTAATGCTTTTGTTGAATATCCTTTTTTATCAGGCTCAAACTCAGAACCTATTGGATAATAAGGATTGGGATTACCATCTTTATCCTTATTATTCGAACTATCCTTCTTTAAAAGTCTTTGAATTAAAATATGATACAATTGAAACATTGATGTTATTTTGAATTCATTTTTTGTAAAGCTTTCATCTTCATTGAAATTCTTTAATATATCACTATTGGCTAATAAAGATGAATGTTCAACGGTATTCCTAAATCTTATATATATAAGTGCCTTTTTCTTCTTTTCATCATCATCGGTTTCTTCACGAACATATTCATGTCCGAACTTTCCATCTCCAATTATTCCTTTAATTTGTTTTAATGATTTAGATTCTGGATTTCTATTTTTTTCATATTCTTCAAATTTTTTTAATAATTCTGTGTTAAATGAAAAATTGCTTGCGCCAAAGCATTTTTTATAGATTTTTTCATATTCTTGAATTTGTATCATATATGCTGAATTAACATCATATAATCCTTTTATAACAATATAGCATACTTCAAAATATAAGCCTATGATAGCTTTTAAATTTCTATCTTCTGGTATATTTTTAAGTATATTATCTGATAATGTTTTTAAATTGATTTCCTGTAATGCTTTTTTCAATTCATTAATATTAACATTATTATAGTTATTATCAATTTTGTCCTTTGTAATTTCTTCTTTTTTATAATCTAAATACACTCTATATAGATGCTTTTTCATTCCTTCTGTATCAAACTTATCATTAAGAATATAATCTAATATTTTTTCGTTAGCAATTATATATTTACATAATCTAGTATTAGCATAATCTTTAATGTATTGATATTGTTTAGAACTATAAATACTATTTCTCAAGTATTGTTTTAAAGGTTTTTCCTTCTTTTTATAATTAACAGCCTCTTTTACTAATTTTATATAGTTCTTATCACAATTATAATTTTTAAATAAGTCTAATGTTGATAAGTAATTATTTATTCTTTCTTTTAAATCTTCATCTTTTAAATCAAGTAAAGTCTTTTTATTATATTTTTTATTATTTAATTCGTTAACGGATTTTTTATAACTAGATAGAGCATTATATTTAACTAACTCTTTGTAATTATTAGCTACATAATCATCTTCTTGAGATTCAGTAGTTAATTCAATTTTTCTATTAAATTTTTCTAAACTCATTCCAGCATCATTAAACGAATTAAAAATATTATTAAAGTCTACATCATTAATATTTGCTTTGCTAGTTTTAGTATTATCCTTAATTCTTAATGATTTTAATATTTTAATATCGTCTTTAAAATTACATATATTTTCTATATTAATTTCTTTATTATCAAGCATAAATTTATAATCTATAAATTCATTACCAATTATATTAGAATTAGAATCATATGAATTTAATAAAGACAATAAAGAACTAATGGAATCTAATTTAGTTAAAATTGTAGAAAATAAATTATTTGCATCCTTTGTTGTTAAAAATTCAGATACAAAATAAATTAAATTGAAGAATTTTGAATCCGTAGATATATTTGGAAGTTTTATTTTATTTTTAAAGTTTTTTTCATATTCTTCATTATATTCATTAATGTGTTTAAATATATCTGGAAATAAATCTCTTATTTGATTTTCAAATATTTCTTTTTTCTCTTTATTCTTAATTTTTTCCCATTTTTTATATTCATTGACTTCTTCTTCAATTTTTGAATATTTGACTTTTAAATTATCAAATGTAAACTTCTTTATTATGTTATTCTCTTCTTTTCCTAAAATATCTATTACATAATCGCTCAATTTATCGGTATCAATTTTAACATTTAATTTCTCATATAATTCATCATATATTTTATCTTTAGATTGATTATATAAGCTATCATATTCATCTTTATAATCATCGATACTAAAATCGCTGTATTTATCACTTAATGCTTTAATAATATCTTCATTATTAGCATATTTAGCCGTTTTTATTTTTTCTATATAATAAAATTTGCTATTAACATCACTTGAGTCATTTTTATTAAAATCTTTATCATATTTTAATTCTAATGTAATAAAGAATTTAATTAAAACTTTCATCTTGTTTAAATATTCTGCTTTTTTTGTATCATCTTCTATATTTAGATTGAATACATATCTTTTTTGTAATTTATCAACAGATATACCCAAATTTTTTGCTTCGTCTTTAATTAAATAGTTATAAAATTCAGTAAAAATATTATTCTCTTTATTAATGTTTTTCTTATTCAATAACTCACTATAAAAATCTTGATATTCATACAAAACTAATAAATACTTTTCATTATTTTTAATAAAGCTGGTTTTAAAGTTTTTAATTAAGTTATTGCTTGGGTTAATCAATGCTTTTATTGAATCTTCTTCCGAATCAAATGTTATAAAATGAGCACAATACTGTCTAATTAATGAAATAATTCTTAGATAATTATATAATTCTTTTTTTTCTTGGAATTCTTTTTCTATTCCATAAATTTCTTTAAAAATCTCTTCTCCTGAAAAATGATTATTTAATTTTTTAATTGCAGTTTTTTCGTTTTCGTTTTTACGTTCTAAATGAATAATATATTTATTTCTATCTAAATTTAATTCGTTAAGAAGGGGATAATCTTTAACTTTTTTAGAATATGCAGCAATAGCATTAATATTATTATTTATATAATTTAATGAATCATTAGATAATTCCCTAATCGTATATTCTTGACATCGACTCTTTTTATATGCATATTTGACAATGTTCCAATAATCAACTTTGATGTTGCCATAATTTCCTGTTTTAATATTATTATCTTTTAATACTTCTTTAAATGCAGGTAATACCACGTCTGTCATATTTTCTCTTTGCTCAGGGGTTTGGCCATATTCCTCATATGTCTTTGTTGCTGGCAACATTCCAATATCATCGAAACTTAATCTATCAACTTCAATTTTGCATTTATTGGCAATAATTTTATTATTAACAGAATATATAATATGATCAATATAATTCAATATTATTTTTCTTATATCTTCAAAATTGGAATATATTTGGGGAATAAAATTATTATTTTTATTACCAAATAATTCATTATGAATAAACGAATTGTTTTTTACCTTATTGACATATGAATTAATAGATTTTGGAGCCTTATCTTTTTCAAAAGATGAATCCTTCTTTTTAAGTGTAAAGCCTTTCTTTTCATTATCGTTAATAAATTCAACTCTATTATTAGTTTGGTTATTTGTATTACTGTTTAATATTTTTAACTCATCAATTTTTTGATAATTAGGTTTAAATAATATTTCAACATTTTCAGATAATGAATTTTCAATAATTACATCATTATTAAAATAATGAACTGATTTTACACCCATAATTTTTATATTAGATTTCTTCTTCATAATAACCCCTCCAGTGAAAACGCTTATCCTTTATAGTATAGCATAATTATTATAAAATGAAAAATTAGAAATATAACAATTCTTCGTTTTTTATATTAAATGTATTGGTATTATTTGTAATATTTTCTATATTATTAAATTGATTTATTGTTAATGGTATTATTTTAATATCCCCAATATCAGGATTTATAAGTTTTTTAATCATATTATATGAATCATATCTTTGATGTATCCCAAGCATTATGGTGCTTGGGATTTTTTTATTATTACAAAAATATAATAATATTTTTCTATTTATTAATTCATTTACTAAATAAGCAGTAATTGTTACTTCTAATGAATTAACAATTATTGAATTGATATTGTCTAAAAATACTTTAGAAACAATATCGTCCTTTGTTATTAACATATTTCTTTCTATATAAGAAAGATTGCACTTATTATCTATAACTATATTTTGAAATGGCATATTTACCTCCAAAGAATATTATAGTTTTTTTGATGTGTTTTTATAAATAAAAAAGAAAAAATGCGAATAAATCGCATTTTTCTTTTTTTCTCTTAATTCTTACCTAGTCTTAGACCGATGCTAGATTCATCAAACGTCTTGAAGAGCAACGGACACCGCTAATTCTTACCTAGTCTTAGACAAAAATGCTAGAGAAATTATTATCAAAAGAGCAATGGACACCGCTAATTCTTACCTAGTCTTAGACGATGTTGCTAATGAATTACAAAAATATGCAGGCAATGGACACCGCTAATTCTTACCTAGTCTTAGACAGCGAGCCTATATACTAGGCTTAATATTAATAATTTTGCAATTATTATCAATATTATTTAGTTGGGTGGATGAGATTTCTCTCATTAATTAAATTTTAGCATAATAATTATAATAATCAATAATAATTATAAAATTATCACTTCTTTACTTGTCTTAACAGCTGACACTACTATCATCACCCCATATCTTAAGTGCTACTATTTCTAATTTATCGTTTTTAAATATTCATCATACATCTTATTAATTGCAATCTCTTTTAAAAATGCCATTTCTGGCTTGATTTTATCATATATTTCTTTTACTTTTTCTTGCATATATAAACACCTAGTTCGATTTTTGTACATTTATAATATGGTATGGTTATTCATAAAAAGCAAATAAAAATAACTATAATAAAATCTTTTTGTAAAAAACAGATAAATTATATTGGCGATAAATTGAAAAAGAAAAAGCTTAAAAGTATTTCTACTCTTAAGCCATTATATTTTATATAATTATTCCAAATAAATGATCAATTTCATGCTCTATTATTTGAGCAGTAAAATCTTTAAATTGTTTAGTTTTCTTATTAAAATTCTCATCCAAATATGATACTTTAATATTCTTATATCTTATTGCAGGTCTTAATCCTTCAAGTGATAAACAACCTTCCATCGCTTTATATTCACCACTTTTAAATATTATTTTAGGATTAACCATGATATTAATTTTATTATTATCATAAAAAACAATTATATTTTTTTGATAACCAATCATATTAGCTGCCATACCTACACAATGACTGCTATTAAATCTTAACGTATCAATTAATTCCTCAATAATATGTTTATCATAAATATCAGCATCTATAGACTTAATTTTTAATAATTCTTCTTTTTTAATGATATTCTTAATCATTAGCCTTTTAAGCCGTCTGCTTGACGTTGCATATTTTCAATAACAACATCATAAACATCTCCAACCTCTTGTCCATGAGCAACTACTAACCATGGTTCATTAGTATGGAAATGAATCTTAATAATATTTTCAGGGTTACCATATTGGTCTTCACCCTCTACACTTGCAACAACAAGACTATCTCCAACAAGTTTAGTTAAAACAAATTCTCTAAACTCATCTTCTGCATCATCAACATCTTTATCTCCAATATCTACTAATAATTGAGTATCAAACTTATACTCAACAAAACTCTTATGTTCCTTTACCATATTAAAACCTCCAAAATTCAACCTATTATATAATAAATAGCATTTAAAGTAAATTTTTTTATTAAAAAAGTTAGTTTGTACTTACTCTTTATCATCATTATCATCAAAATCTAATGACAATTGTTTAGAAAAATATTTTGTGACTGGATAAAATGTTTTTCTATGAATAGGACATGGTCCATATTTTTCTAAAGTATCAGTATGAAACTTTGTACAATATCCCTTATGTCTTGCAAAACCATAATTAGGGTACTTTATATCCATTTTTTTCATATATTGATCTCTTGATACTTTAGCTAAAATTGAAGCAGCAGCAATTGACGCAGATAAAGCATCACCATGGATAATTGATTTATTTGAATAATGTAATTCACCTAAAGGCATTGCATCAATTAAAACATAATCAGGTGATACCTTAAGACCATTTATAGCCTCTAACATTCCCTTTTTAGTAGCATTATAAATGTTCAATTCATCAATATCTTTAACATTAACAAAAACAACCTTATAAGCAATAGCTTCCTTAACTATAATCTTATATAATTCATCTCTTTTTTTCTCAGTTAATTTCTTAGAATCATTAATACCATCTATTCTTAAAAATGGTGGTAATATACATGCTGCAACAACAACAGGTCCAGCAATAGGACCGCGTCCTGCCTCATCTACACCACATATATTAGAATAACCCATATCATATAGTTCTTCTTCAAATTTATATAAGTTTACTTCCTTCTGGTTCTTCATAACTCATTCTTCCAATCCTAATACTTCTTAAATCATTTATAAACAATACTGCTGCCCTTAAATAATCAGGCTCTCCACCTTTTAATAGGCATCCTCTATTCTTAGCTATATTAGTTAATATATTTAAATCATCGTCATCAATATTTTCTAATTTATATCTTTCTTTTAATAAAATACCATATTTATTTTTTATAATTGAAATAGCCCCTAATGCTATTTCATTAGTGTTTAATATATCATCCTTAATTGATCCACAAATAGCCAATCTCAAGCCGACCATTTGATCCTCGAATTTTGGCCATAATACACCAGGTGTATCAAGTAAGAATAAATCATCACTAACCTTAATCCAGCTTTGTGCCTTAGTAACACCAGGCTTATCACCAACATTAGTTGCCTTTCTCTTTGCTAATTTATTAATTAATGTTGACTTTCCTACATTAGGTATTCCTATAATCAAAGCTTTTATTTGCTTAGATTTTATTCCCCTTTTTTCTCTTTTTTCAAAGGTCTCCTTTAATGCACGATTAGCATAATCGTTGATTTTTGATATATTATAACCACTAATAGAATCAATATCTAAAGCTAATATCCCTTTATTTCTATAATATTCAATCCACTCTTTAGTGGTATTATTATCTGCTATACCAGCTTTATTTAATAATACGACTCTAGGTTTATTTTTAACAATTTCATCAACCATAGGATTTTTTGAAGAATATGGTATTCTAGCATCATATAATTCAAATACCAAATCTACTTTGTTCAATGATTCAGTTATTTCTCTTCTTGCCTTAGCCATATGACCAGGAAACCATTGTATTATTTTAGCATTTTCCAACTAAATCACCTCAACTAAAAAAATCTAATCTTATTAAAAGGATATAATCTAAATATTACCTTACCATAAATATCACTAATTTTTATAGGTCCAAATTCTCCTGAATCATATGAATTTTCTCTATTATCTCCTAATACTACAATCATATTTTTAGGTACAATGGCATAGTTTTCTCCATATTCACCATTATTATTTTTAATACCTCTATAAATACCCATAAAATTACTATAATCTACTCTTTGTATTTCTTCTTTAATACCATTTATATACAAAATATTATTTTCATATGATACTTTATCACCTTCAGTAGCTACTACTCTTTTTATATATAATTCATCTCTACCACTATAATTATGTGAATCAAATATCACAACATCATTCTTCTTAGGATAATAAAATACATCTGTACATATTACCTTATCTCCTTCATCAAATGTATCATACATTGATAAGCCTTCAACAGTACATGGATTCAAAAAGAAAATTAATAAAAATAAGAATATTGTTAAGCATTTTGCTGTAAATGATGGAATATCAGTTTTCTTTTTGAAATTATAAATATCATACACCCATTCATCACCTTTATGATTTTTATAAATAATGAGAATAATAATGTATAAATAATAAACAAAAATCGCTGTTGTAGATATAAAATAAACTAATAATCCAATTACTTGAAATACACTAGAAATACTTTTAAATATCTTAGCAAATATACTTATCCTTGGAATTCCAACTAAAGTAACTAATATTATTGCACTAATTACAGATAACATAATAACATTGCCAGTTAGCATCCTATGTTTTACTTCTATTAAATTTTTAGGAGTTAAATTTTCATTTTCTAACTCGGCAATGTATTCCTTATTCATATTTAATCCTCAATATATTCTTGTTCAAACATTTCAGCCAATGCTCTTCTATCAACCAAAATATCTCTACTCTTAGTTCCATTTTTAGGTGAAACTATATTTCTTTCTTCTAAAATAGATACAATTCTTGATGCTCTATTAAATCCTAATCCAAAATTATTTTGAATAGAATTAATTGAACATGTTTGTGAATCAACACAATATAATGCAACATTATATAATAATTCCTCTGATTCAGCTTGTGCCTCTCTAGCATTTAATCCCATTCCACCTGAGGCTTGATTTTTATTATAGCTCTTCTTTAAATCATCAATAGTAAACATATAATCTGGTCCATATTTTGAAACCAAATATTCACATAATGCCTCAAGTTCAGAATCAGATAAATAAGCGCCTTGAGCTCTAAATGGGGCACCATTATTTTTAATTAACATATCTCCATATCCTAATAATTCCTCAGCACCACCTTCATCTAAAATAGTAACTGAGTCAACTGCACTTGCTACCTTAAATGCAATACGACATGGAATATTAGCCTTTAAATTACCATTAACAATATTAGTTGTAGGTCTTTGTGTTGCAAGTAAAATATGCATACCACAAGCTCTTGCCTTTTGAGCAAGACGTAATGTATTATCAGTCAATTCTTGACCACATTGCATAGCCAAATCACAGAATTCATCAAGTACTATTACAATAAATGGCATATTAGGCACCTCTGGATGATCTTTTCTCTTATCGTTATAACCATCAATATTCCTTACACGATACTTAGCCAAATCTAAGTATCTTCTATCCATTTCATCACATGCCCACTTTAATACTTCACCTGCTAAATTAGGATCTGTAATAACTGGAGCAGCAAGATGAGGAATATCTTCATAGAATGTAAATTCAACCATTTTTGGGTCTACTAAAATTAGTTTTAATCTTTCAGGTGAATTCTTTACTAATAATGATGCTAAAATTGTATTAATAGAAACTGATTTACCTGACTTTGTAGCACCAGCAATTAAAGCATGTGGCATATCAACAATGTTTTGATTTACAGGCTTGCCATAAATATCCTTACCCATAGCAACATTAAGAGGTTTCTTATCATTTATAATTTCCTCAGTTAATATATCACCAAACTTAACCATATCCTTAACATCATTAGGAGCTTCAATTCCTACAGTATTTTTACCAGGAATTGGAGCTAATATACGTAATGATTTAACAGATAAATTCATTGCAAAATTATCTCTTAATTCAGTAATTCTTTTAGTTTTAACACCAGGGTTTAACATTATCTCAAATAGTGTAAATGTAGGACCCTTTGTATAATCAATTACCTCACCATCAATTCCAAAGCTTGATAATGTTTCATTTATAATATTTTTCTTTTCCTCAAGCCAAGCTGGATGTTCATCATTTGAACCATCAGTTTTTGAGAATAATTCCTCGTATGGAATACTATATTTAGCATATTTACTCTCAACAGGCTTAACTGTTTCTTCCATTCTAACATTTGTTGTAGTTGGTTTTTTAGGAGCTTTTACCTCATCCATTGTTGGTGGGAATTCATTATTATTACCACGTCTAATTGCCTCTTCAATAGTAATATTTCTATCGATTGGTGCATTATTATGTGTTTCAAATTCAATTTCTGGCGCTGCCATAGTAGGAATATCATCAAATGATAATCCACCCTCATCTTCACCAAAAACGCCGTCTAAATCAAGTTCTTGATTATTATTACTAGGTTTTGGTGCATCTTTATCAAATAAGAAATTTGGAATAGTTCTTGGTGTAGGTTTAGGCATTTTTTCATCTACACTATTATATTCCATAGTATCATCTTCTTCGGCTTCAATACTAATATTTATATTAATATTCTCATCAAGATACTCATCCTCTTTTTGTTCTTCTTGAGGTACTTCTTCCAAAGATTCATCTTCCATAATATCATCTATTGATGAGATGAATGAATTATCTTCTTTCTTTTCCTCTAAAACTTCGTTAACCATTTCATCCTCTGGATTTGTTAACTTAACTCCAGCTATATCAGCAATCTTTTTATTATCTAATATTTGGAATTCATGATATTCTGATCCAAATCTTTCTTTAATATCTTCATCAGTCAAATGTTTTTCTTCTTCTTTTCTAACATAATCATAATGATAATCAACATCTCTAGAGCCCTTATTATCAGTATAAGCAGTTCTATCTAGTATTTTTGAACCAAAAATTGGTGAGCATACCTGTGAAGGTCTAAATTTACTATCAGGATCAAAAGTTCCATATGACATTTGATATATTATAAACTTTTCATCATCCTCTATGAATTGATCATTCTTCTTTTTGTTCTTCTTCATCATTAACCTCCACTATAACTCTCTCCATAAATTTGTAATTCAAATCATATGCTGAGCTATATGCTAATTCTTTTTTATTAGCTTTATATGCTCTACTCATAAATTTAATTTTCTCTTCTTCTTTATCTTGATTTGCTATTTCTCTAATATCATCATTAATTGAATCAACAATTTCATCAACATTACTATCGATTGAAGCCTCAACATTTAACACTGATTTACTATATATCTTATATGCTTCCTCGCCAATGATACCTAAAGTGACTAAAAATAATTTATTTGTAACAATTTTAATTGCATTATCAACCACAAGTCTTCTAAACCAATTTACCGGATTGATAATATCAATAACCTTCTTAACTTTGCTAGCCTTTTCAGAAATATTTTTTGTAACCTTAAATGCTTTACTCTCCATTACAGATTGAGTATTCAAGCTCATAGCTACAATATCAGATATCTTAAATTTTTTTAATAATTTGATTAATTTCTTATCAAAAATATCATCTAATCTTTCTTGAATATAACCTATTAAATCAATTGCTTCATCAAGTGTTATCTCAAGTAAAGGATATTTACTATCAGGATAAAAACTCGATGCTATTCCATATACTAAATCACTAGTTAATCTCCTAAAATATTGAGCCTTGCTCATCTTTCCTCTTAAATTCTTATCCTTAAAAGATTCTTGAGCAAGATGAATCATATTCATTGCTTCCTCTTCCTTCAAATTCTCCGGATTAACTTTTACAACATATTTTTTATCTCTCAAAGATAAAACAATCAAAAGTGCGTAAATAAGGCAAATTAAAACCATACCAAGGGCTAAACCTACGATAAAGCTTAAGATAATTCTATAATCAAAATTATTAGTTGTATATCTAAAAAAATCACCCATAATCGCACCTTCTTTCTTATTGTATATTATACAATAACCATTTGCAAAATAAAAGAAAATATGCTATTAAAAACGGGTTTTTTCAACCCGTAATTAATGTGATAATATTTCGCAACCATCCTCACCTATGTAAATAGTATATTCCCACTGTGCAGAATAGCCACCATCTTCAGTATATATAGTCCAATTATTATCTGCATCCATATATACATATCTTGATCCTTCATTTACCATAGGCTCTATAGTTATTACCATTCCAGGAAATAAAACCATACCCGTATCTTTTTTTCCATAATGATAAACAAAAGGATCTTCATGGAATTCTTTTCCAACTCCATGACCACCTATTTCATGAACAACACTATATCCATGTTCTTTAACATAGTTTTCAATTACATAACCTATATTACGTAATCTTGAATATGGTTTTAAAGTAGAAAAAGCTAAATCTAATGCATCTTTAGCAACTTTAACTAAATCTTTACTAACTTCATCACATTCTCCAATTAAAAACATTCTAGAGGCGTCACCATAATAACCATTATAAATAGTTGTGCAATCAACATTTATAATATCGCCATCTCTTAAAACAGTTTTTTTATCAGGTATGCCATGGCATACTTGATCATTAATAGATGTACAAACACTTTTAGGAAAACCTTCATAATTTAATGGGGCAGGTATTCCACCTAATTCGATTGTTTTATTATGTACAATAGTATTTATATCATCAGTTGTCATTCCAGCTTTAATATGTTTTGCAACTTCATCTAAAACTAAAGTATTAATTCTACCAGCTTCTCTAATACCATCTATTTCTTCTTTTGTTTTAATCATATTTTTAGTAGGTGTTTTAATACCTAGCTTTTTATATTTTTCAACCATTTCATCGTAATTAATCATCTCTCCTACCGCCTCCAGCAGTTTTATCGATATATATTCTTTGCATACCCAAATCAATTTCATATAAGCTATCAGAATACTTTCTTAATAATTCCTTTTCTTCTTTTGATACCATATCACTAGCTTTATATCTTAATTCATGTTCAAGTGATGCCCACATATCCATAGCAAGTGATCTAAATTGTATTTCAACAGGAACCCAAATTTCTCCATCAGCTAAACATAATTGTATTTCAAATACAATATGCAAGCTTCTATATCCAGTTGGTTTAGGATTTACAATATAATCTTTTGTTACTTTTACTCTAATATCTTTTTGTAAAGATAATAAATGAACTATTTGATAAATATCATTAATGTAATTACATACAACTCTCATACCTGCTATATCTAACAAATTTTCCTTTAATGACTCAAAACTAATATCATATCCTCTTCTTTTCATTTTTTCAATGATAGAATCAGGAGATTTAAGTCTCGCTTCAGTATGATGAATAGGGTTATGAGCATAAGTCATCCTACAAAAATCATCCATATTTTCTATTTTTGTATTCATCTTATTAAGTGCATACCTATAATTTCTCTCAATTTTCAAAAAAGCTTTAATCATTTCTTTAGATTTTTCATCTAAAAGATCAGAATTATCAATTTTATCAAAGCTGATAACTCTAGTCAGATTATTAATCATTAAATCCACCATCCTATTATAAATATTTAATCGATCATCCCTACATTTATTATAATTCAGATAAAGCTTCTTTTCAATAAATTAAATATTAATATTTAAGAGTGTCTAATTCTATACCATTAATATCAAATAATTTTATAATTTTATCCTCCCAAATAGCATAACTTCTTTTACTATTATTCTTAGGTAATGTAATACTTCCAGGATTAAAAAACATAATTCCGTCTTTAACACTATTATCAGGAATATGAG
This sequence comes from Acholeplasmatales bacterium, assembly GCA_017542485.1. GTDB lineage: Bacteria > Bacillota_I > Bacilli_A > Acholeplasmatales > Anaeroplasmataceae > Anaeroplasma. Next base: position 8,999 of record JAFXXC010000075.1, on the reverse strand, counting down.
TATGACCATATAACACAATATCACAATCCCCACTAAAACTATCTAGGTGATGACCATGCTCTAAATGACATCTTAACCCATTAATTTCCATATTTAATGAATCGTTAATTTTAAAATCTAATACCATTTGATCTACTTCAGCTTCACAATTACCCTTAATAGCAATTATTTTATTAGCTAATGGATTCAAAATTTTAATAACATCCTTTGGACAATAATTATTAGGTAAATCATTTCTTGGGCCATGATATAAAATATCACCCAAGCAAATAATTAAATCACATTTTTCTCTTTTAAAAACATCACTAATTACTTGTGCTGAATCACTTGCACCATGTATATCAGATACTATTAAATATTTCATCGAAATCACACTCCAAAAATTATTTTAAAGCAAAAAAGAGATAGAGTCAAACTCTATCTCAATTTAATTCAATTATTCAAGCACAATTAAGAATAAATAACACTCTTTATCACTTCTTGACAAAGTATAAGTTGTATTGGCAGCCAAATCCACCTCATACATTTCTGGAGATGTTGTAATATTGATAATTTCATCTCCAACTTTGAATTTACCACCTGATTTAGCTGAACTTAACCAAATTTTCATCTTACAAGCACTTGAAGTTTTGATTGTTAAATATGGATTTGAATCGAATTTTGCAGCTACACCATATGTAGTACCACTATATGTTACAGATCCCTTATCAGTTTTATAACTTGATATACTTGATTCAGTAATAGATACTGTACCTGAAGAATTTATTTTACTATCATTAAAGTGGATTATTCCTGATGTTTGTTCTTCATCATCATTTCCAAGTTCATTTAATCTTTGAATACATTGTTGTAACTTAGAATAATTAGTTACTGAAGCTTGTTCTTCACTTGATAGCTTTTGATATGCTGTTCTAGCAGCATAAATTGCTGAAGTATTATCTAAAGTTACATTTGCTGGTTCTGGCAATGCAGCTATCATATTAATTACATCATCAATTGATGTATCAGGTGTTGGTGTTTCGCCACCTTGAGTTGAACCCTCAATGCCTAATACTTTAACTAATTTACCAGTATAGGCCATTAAAGCTGATTTCAAATCATTATTAACTGCATATGATGAATCATCAACTGCATTATTGAATGTCCATGTGAAATCTCCACCTTGAACACGTCCAGCATATGAAGTTACAGTATTCTTAGCTTCATCTGGAGTTTCAACACTATATGTATACATTAATGAACTATTTGTATCAAAGTTATTATATGTTGTACCACCAGATAATGCTTTAATTGTACTAGGTACTACTTCATCTCTAGATGTTGCAACATAAGCATCGAATGATGTAGCATTTTGAGTATGAGAAATGAATGAAACATTTCCATCAAACTTATTGCCATAAGCCTTAATTACACCACCTGCTTCTCCTGAGAATGTACCTTCACCTTGTGCGTCTGTACCTTGTCCAGAAATTAACATTGGCTTCATTGTAGCTGTTGATCTAAAGTAGTTGTTTTCAACGAATGCAGATCCACCCATTGTCATACCAACACCATATTTTGCATTTCCATCAAAATAGTTATTATAAATATGTACTGTACATGTTCTTATTCTTGGATGACGTGAATCTGAGTGATCATACCAGTTATGATGATATGTAATATAGTTAGATGTTGTTTCATCCTTCATACCTTGTAAATTAGATTTACCTGTATCCCAGAAATGGTTGAATGAGTGAGTAATATATGTAGACTTCTTTGTGTCTAATGCACCATCACCCTTAACTTGGTCAGCATCTGAACCGGCATCACCATAGAAAATATCATTGTTATGTACCCAACAATGGTTATTACCTTGTTGTAATCCAATACTATCACCTTCACTACTGTTGCAGTTCATGAAACCAAGATTTCTTATTTCAACATTTGATGAATTCTTAATTACAATTCCAAATCCATTTATTGTTGCATCCTTACCTACACCTTCAATTGTTAAACCTGCAGTAGCAGTATCTACATATAAGTCGCCCTTTTGTAATACTGATGGGTCAGTAATATTACCAATAAATCTTATACAAATTGGCTTACTATAGCCCTTATTACCCTTTAATAATGTAATAATATTTTGAACACCTGTAGCACCATTAAATGTTACAGTATCTTTATTAGATTCAGTTACATAAATAACTGTTGCATCACTTCTTAATGTACCATCATTGTTATATGCACCTGATGCACTACCATTAACAAATGCAAATCCTGTTCTAATATGTTCCTTAACACTAATATTTGTAATTACTGTTGCAGCTTCATCATACTCTTGATTATCAAATGGAACTACTTTGAAAGAATATGTTCCTGCCTTTAATCCAAGCACATCAACACGATAATAACTACTATATTCTCTTATTAATTGCTTATCAATTAATGTGAATGTAGAATCACCATCACGTCTTACATATACATTGTAATCTGTAAATCCATTAAGTTTATTGAATTCAGCATATAAGCTTTCTAAATCGCCACCGTATAATGTAACAGCAACTGAAGCTATAGATGATTCTGTATAAACTGAATACAATGTGGTATTAGATGCAATACTATTACTCATATCGAATGCTGAACCATTCTTTGTTAATGACCAATGTGAGAATTGGTAACCAGATTCATATTTAGCATTTGGAATTATAGATGTTGACATAGAAGTATCTTTATCTACTAATCTAGTTGCTAAAATTGATGTACCATCCTTATTGATGAATGTAACAGTTACTTGCTCAACGAACTTAGCATATAATATTGTATCTTCATCAATTAATGTAGATGAATTGAAAGGAATAGTTCTTGCTGGATTTGTATACCAACCATCGAATCTATATCCTTCTTTATAAGGATCTGTAGGAAGTGTAAGCTTTGTATCCTTTTTAATTCTAATTGGATCAATAGTTAATCCTTCTGCTACGAATGATACAGTAACCTTATTTGCTTCTTCTTCAAGATTATTGTATGTATTTCTAGCTGATACTAACTTAGCATAAGCAGCAACAACATCTGCATCATCTTCTTCTAACATTTTTTGTGATTCAGTTAATGCCTCATAAGCATTTTCTGAAGCCACAATTTTTTCTAAGCATGAATCAGTATATGTTATTGTAGCTGGTAATTCATCAACCTTAGTTAAGAAGATATTAACAGCAATCTTTTCTAATTGTGATTCAGCACTTAATAAATCATTATAATTAGATACTGTCGCACTTGGTACCTTGTTTAATAATTCATTATAAGCACTTCTTGCAGCATATACCTTATCAGCATTAGCTTCAGTAACTGGTGTTACAATTTGACTAATCATATTTTCTACATATAGAATACCCTTACTCTTATATGTATTGTTTGCAGTTACTAAAGTATTATATCTTGATGAAACTGTAACTTTTGATTGATCATTTAATTGATTATATTTTGCAAATGCTGCATTAATCTTACTTAAGCATGTATCATTATATTCAATTGGTGAAGGTAATGCATCTACTAATGCGTTGAATTCACTAATTAAAGTATTTTGATATTCAGAATCATCAAATTCATCTAATTTGATTGAAACACTAGCTATCTCTTTAAATACTAATTGAGCTAAAGTCTTAGAATCACCAGGTTGGAAATTGTATGGTTGTATGAAATAAATACCTGGCTTTAATTCTACTGTTCCTGATGCCTTTAATAAAGCAACGCCTGCTTGATTACATAATACACCTGTCTTATCATCTGTATCATATTGATATGTTATTGTTGCTTTTGCAGATTCAGTAATCTTAAATGCATAAATAGTTTTTGATAATTTACCAGTTTCAATTGTTTGACCATTTACAGTTAAATTATTTACTGTAACGTTTGTAACTGCTTCATTAACATATGAAATGTCATCCATTGTTATATCTTCAATTACAGGTAATGATGCTTTAGCTGTACCAGTTCTTGCATAAATAACCTTTTTAGCATCTGTTGGATCTTCTTGTAGATAATAATCATCTTTATAGAATAATTCACTGTTCAATTCAAATGATGAATAGCTAACACCATTGTATTTACAGTTTTCGTTAGTAACTGCTGTATTCTTATCAGTAACTACAGTAGCTGCTGTATAGCTTTGTAATGCACTTGAAACTGAATCATTATAAGATTTAATAGCACCACCATCAACTCTATATGGATTCTTACATGCATAGAATAAATTAGATTCAGAGAAAATATATGCATTAGCTCTTGTGTTCATAGCATAATCAGTTTGACCATAGAAAATGTTGTTGTACATATGAACATTTGCTTGTCTTGTAAGTGGTCCTCTAGCCTTACACATATACCAATAATTATGATGATATGTTAAGTTATATTGTAATGATGAATCAGATGAACCAACTAAATTTGTTTTATGACATCCTTCAAAATAGTTATAACTACATGTAAAATACATACCACGTTTGAAATCACATGAACCATCACCCTCAGACTTATCTGATTCAGCTGCTGACGCAATATCTGGAGAATAGAATTCATTATTATGTATCCAACATCTTTCAACTGATGCAGAAATTACACTACCACTTTGTACACCTTCCATACCGATTGCATCTTCTGGAGTATTAATGAATTTTAGGTTTCTAACTTCAAAACTCTTACCTAAATCTGGTGAATCACTTGATGCCATAAAATGGAATCCCCATCCATCAATAGTTGCATCACTACCAACACCTTCAAGAGTGATATTCTTTCCACTCTTAATACGTGCCATATGACCATTGTCGCCCTCAGAACCACCATAGTTATTACTATCGTATTCTGTTAAACCTTCAATTAATGATGTATTAGAAGCATTAAATGTACCTTTCTTATATAAACCAGTATTTGAAACAACACCTACAAATCTGACTACAAGTGGGATATTAGCTTCTGCCAATTTCTTCATTATACCTTGATTTGTGTTAGCTTGAGCATAATATATTTTACCACTTGAAACTTTCTTGCATTCATTTTCATGACCTGCTTCACCACATGCTTGACCTACTGAGTTTAATATGTTACCAATACCTCTTACAGTAATTCCACCATATGTTAACTCAACTGTATTTTTATTTTGGTCAGTTACATATAAAACAATTGCATTATCTTTTAATGTACCATCATCGTTATATGCACCTACACCATCAGTGTAATTGAAATGTGCATATCCAGATCTATCATATGCTTCAACATAGAATGAAGTCTGTGAAGAGAATGAAATGACATCAGTTCCACTGATTTCTGGAACTACCATTATCTTATGACTACCTGCTTTTAAGCCAAATAAATCAGCTCTTAGACCAGTTGTTGTTCTAGTAATATAATATTCTTTATTTGATAATCTTCTAGTGTTATTAGCACTATCTATTTCATAAATACTATAATTATCAGCATTGTTATATTCATCAAATAAAACATATGCACTTTCTTGAAGTCCTTCTGTTCTTGTTATATTAATCTTTTCGCTTTGTCCATCATCGGCTTTATAATGTGCTTTTAATACAACATCTGATGTAATATCATCAGTATCTGTAAATTCATTTTCATTATTTGTCCAATAATCAAATAAATATCCTTCAACGTATGGCGCAGAAACTGTTGCGACCTCACCAAATGCAGTATTCTCGTCTACTTTCTTAGTTGCAATAACATTACCATCTTTATCCTGATATGTAATAGTATATTGTTTAACGTAATTTGCATAAATAATAGTATCTTCATTAATTATTGTTGATGGATTAAATGCTGTATGATATAAAATATCAGAATACCAACCATCAAATCTATATCCATCTATATCAAGTGTAGGAAGGTATACAGTAGTTCCTTTTTCAATTGTAACTGAAGGAATACTTTCACCTTGAACATTAACATCAAATGTAACAGTAGCCATTTCTGATTCGGCTAATTGTACCCACTTAGCATATAAAATAGTATCAGTATCTATTGTATTAGTTATATCAAATGGATTATTAAGTTCTACATCTGTACACCAGCCAACAAGCTTATATCCATCTCTTTGTAAATCTGGTAATTCTTGTAAAGTAGTACCTAATACTATTCTTACTGGATCAATTGTTGAACCTTGAACATTTGTGACAAAGTTAACATTTACATATTCTTTTACTACTTCATAATGAATACTTGTAATATTTAATGAATAATCAGAATGAATTGTATAAGTTTCAGCTTCTAAATCATCTATTGAGAATGAACATGTAGTACCTGAACCACTAATTGATTCAGATTTATATACTTCATTATCTGAAGAATCTTTAACAGTAATATAACCAACACCTGAAGTTGATGCCCATGAACAACTAACAAATATAGAACCTTCTTTAGCTAATGTAACTATAATATCTGATGCTTGATTATTATATGTAGTATTATCTTTTGAAACTAAATTTTTAGAATTGTTGACAAATGTGAATCCATTTAAACTAACATTTGTATTTAATACTTGTCTACCCTTTGAATCAGTTGTTACATTAGAACCTGCTGATGTAACTAATTCAGACCATGGAGTATAACTTGAGCCAAAACCTACTGAATATACTTCTGCATATACTGCCTTTAGGGTAATATCTGATGTAATAATAGTATTATTCACATCAAATTGAACACCATCTTTTGCCCAATATACAAATTTATAGCCTGATTTTGCTGGTTTAGTACCATAAGATGCTTTTTCATTCTTAACTACTTTATCACTTCTTAATAAAGTTCCATCATCATTTAACCATGTAACAGTATATTCTTCTTTATTTTCTGTGAACAATGCAGTTCTAATAATAATTGAATATGAAACAGATTCTTCCCAACTATCAAAAGTATAACCAGCTTTTGTTGGTGTTTCATTTGGATATTCTGTATCATAGCCAACATTGTCTAATTTGGCTAATTCATCAGTTCCATCCATCCAAGTAATTGTATATTTCTTTTCGGTTTCAGTAAATCTTGCAAAATAACCTACATTTCCTGTAAGTGTTCCAAATTCTGATACTAATTCACCGCCATCTTTGCTAGTATACCAACCTGCAAATACATATGTTTTTCTTAAATCACCAGACTTAGTTGGGTTACTTGGGGCAATAATCTGAATACCATAATCAGCCTCAAAAACCTTATATGTAGATGTACCATTTTCAGAATAGAATGAATATGTATATTTTCTTACAATAGGAGTAAATGTTGCAGTATATGTAATATTTCCTGTAACTGCATCTACCTCTGGCTCCCAACCTGCAAATTCATATGTGTATTGAGCAGTTGATTCCTTTACTGGTGTTTCTCCTGAATATGTTGGAGTAATACCATATTCAACTTTTTCATTATATAATTCAACATCACCATTTTTCCAAGTAACTGTATATTTTCTCTTTGTACTTGTAAATAATGCTGTATAAGTTTCATCGCCAGTAACTTGAGTAAATGACTTATCCCAACCAACAAATGTATAATCCCATTCATCAGTTGAATTCTTTGTAGGTGTTTCACCTTCATAAGTAGGAAGTTGTCCATATTCAACTAATCCTTCTTGTAATGTAATAGATCCATTTACAAATTTAATATTATATTTGTTAACTGATTCATCGAATTTAGCATAGTATGTAGCAGCACCTGTTACAGCAACTGGTGTTACTGTCCAACCTGCAAATGTATAAGTTTTATCAACTGTTGATGCTTTTGTTGGAGTTTCTCCTGTATATGTAGGTAATTCCCCATAGGCAACATTTGTAGTATCTAATAATGTATCGCCATTCATCCATGTAATTGTATATTCATTTACTGTAGTTGAATATGTAGCAGTGTATGTTTTAGCACCTGTTACTGCTACTACTTCACTATCCCAACCTGCAAATGTATATGTATATTGTTGATCTTTAGCTTTTGTAGGTTCTGATCCTGTAAATACTGGTGTTTGTCCATATTCTACTTCTTGTGAATAAATAATAGAATCGCCATTTTTCCATGTGATTGTATATTTATTTATTACACTATTAAATGTTGCTTTATATGTTTTATCACCTGTTACAGCTACTACTTCAGTATCCCAACCATCAAATGTATATGTATATTGTTGATTTGCTGCCTTTATTGGTGTCTCACCATTATATTCTGGCATAGCGTTATATGACACATTTTCATCTACTTCTAATACATCATCATTCCAGTTTACCCATGTGATTGTATATTTATTTACATTATTTGTAAATACTGCTGTATATGTCTTAGCACCTGTTACTGCGACTACTTCACTATTCCATCCATTAAATGTGTATGAATATTGAGAATCATTAGGTTTAACTGGTGTTTCACCTGTGTATGTTGGTAATGTACCATATTCTACTTCATTTGAAGCAAGCTCAGTACCGTCATAATTTACCCATGTAATTGTATATTTATTAACTGTAGTTGAATACTTAGCAGTATATGTCTTAGCACCTGTTACTGCAACTACTTCACTATCCCAACCATCAAATGTATATGTATATTGTTGATCTTTAGCTTTTGTAGGTTCTGATCCTGTAAATACTGGTGTTTGTCCATATTCTACTTCTTGTGAATAAATAACTGAGTCACCATTCTTCCATGTGATTAGGTATTTATTTGTAACAGTATTATATTTTGCATAATATGTTGTTGCTTCTGTTACAGCTACTGGTGTTACTGTCCATCCTGCAAATGTATATGTATATTGTTGATCTGCAGTTTTAGTTGGAGCTACACCATTATATGTAGGTAATGTACCATATTCAACTTCTGTAGTTGTAAGTAATGCATCACCATTCATCCATGTAATTGTATACTTATTTACTGTAGATTTATATTTTGCTGTATATGTCTTATTACCAGCTACTGTAACTACTTCACTATCCCAACCATCAAATGTATATGTATATTGTGCTGTTTTTGCACGCTCTGGGTCTGTTGGTGTTACT
>JAFXXC010000074.1 GCA_017542485.1 Acholeplasmatales bacterium | reverse complement strand
TGCAAAAATATCTAAAGATAGTAAAATAGAATTAGAGAGAGCTTTAAAATTATTATCAGAAAAAGATATAGATTCATATAAGAAAGATGAATCGAAAGTAATTAAGGAGGCGGCAGAAATGATTGAAGGATATAGCGAATCGGAAATAGCAGCTATGATAAGAGACGCGAAAAAAAGAGAAGAATTCGAACGTGGATATCAAAGAGAACTTGATAGAAAAGAAGCGAGAGCTGAAGGTTTAGCCGAAGGAAAAACCCAAGGATTAGCCGAAGGATTAGCTGAGGGAAGAACTCAAGGACTAGCTGAGGGAAGGACTCAAGGATTAGCTGAGGGAAGGACTCAAGGATTAGCTGAGGGAAGAACTCAAGGATTAGCTGAAGGAAGAACTCAAGGGTTAACTGAAGGAAGAGTTGAAGGTGCAAAACAAAATCTTGAATCAAATATTAAGATAATGTATAGCAATGGATTTGATATCGATACTATAGCCAAAGCATTAAGCCTTGATATTAATTACGTTAAAGAAGTTTTAAATAAATAGCATTATTAAACATGACTAAGGTTAAATAAATAACCTTGGTCATTTTTATTATGTATAAAGAATTATATTTTTTATTCATAAAATATCAATTTTAGTTAGAAATTATGTTATAATGGACTAAATATGTTTTGTGGAGGTTTCTAATGAGAATTATACATACTGCAGATTTACATTTAGACTCTCCTTTGGGCACTAATTTAAGCCTATTAAAGCAAAAGGAAAGAAAAAGAGAACTTTTATATAATTTTGAAAGATTAATCAATTATGCAAAAGAATATAGTGTTAATATGATTATTATTTCTGGTGATATGTTTGATAGAGCTAGAATAGCTATTAAGACTAGAGAGTATATTTTTAATTTGATAAATGAAAATCCTACAATTGATTTCGCTTTAATATCTGGAAATCACGATGAGGATTCTTTTGTTGATGAAATGGAAATAATACCACATAATTTAAAAGTATTTGATAAGGATTTTTCAACTATTAAATATAATAATATCGCAATAACAGGTGTTAATTATTGTGAAAACTATAAATATAATAATTTAAATTTAAAGCCTGATGACATTAATATTGTTATTATGCATGGTGATATTAATGATGAAATTGATCTAAAGAAATTAAAAAATAAAAATATAGATTATTTAGCATTAGGTCATATTCATAAATATTCTAAAGGGGAAATAGATGATAGAGGCATTTATGCTTATCCTGGTACATTAGAGGGTAGAGGATTTGATGAATCAGGAGATAAGGGTTTTATATTATTAGATATTGATTCGAATATAAATATGAAGTTTATACCTTTTGCTAATAGAAAACTTCATGATGTTAATTTAAATATTACTGGATTAGAAAACTACCAGGATATTAGAAGAAATGCTGAATTAAAATTAAACGATATTCCACAAGATGATATGGTAAGATTAAGACTTCAGGGATATTATAATTTAGATTTAATAAAACAAAATGAAATGTTAGAGGAAGCATTAAACGAAAAGTTTTATTTTGCTAAAGTATCAGATGAATCTAAATTAAAGATTAATCCTAAGGATTATGAAAATGATATATCATTAAAAGGAGAATTTATTAGAAGTGTTTTGAATAGTGATTTGCCTGAAAATGATAAAAATATGGTAATTGAGTATGGAATAAAAGCATTACTAAAGGAGGAAATATAATGAAACTTTTAAGTCTTTATATTGATAACTTTGGTAAGATATCAAATTATAAATATGATTTTAATAATAAATTGAATACAATTTATGAGGAAAATGGTTGGGGTAAAACAACACTTACTGTATTCATTAAAGGAATGCTATATGGTCTTGACAAGACAGAAAGGCAAAAATATACACCATGGAAAAACTTAACTTCATTTGGTGGTAGTTTAGTAATATCTGTAGGTAAAGATGAATATAGAATAGAAAGAAGTTTTTCTCCAAAAAGAGCGTCTTTAGATGTTTTAAAGGTTTATGATTTAAAAACAGGTCTTGAGAAGGATTTTGATGGTAATTTAGGAGAACATTTTTTAAATTTGAATATGGATTCTTTTGAAAGAAGTGTTTTTATCCCAGAACATGATTTATCTAGTGGATTTGGTAGTGATATTGAAGCGAAGCTTGCTAATTTAATTGGTGGTACTAACGATTCGCAGTCTTTTGATGATGCGATTGAGTTATTAAAAAATAAAACACATGAATTAAAACTTAATAGTAAGAAAGGTTTAATAATCGATAAGAAGAAAGCTTTATATGATTTGGATAATGAAATATCTTTAGGTGATGATAAGATAGCAAGTTTACCTGAATTAAATAAGAAAAAGGCTTTATTAGGTGAAGAATTAGAAAGTATTAATAACGAAAGAAGATTAACTAGTGAAAAAATAGTTGAATATAGTAAAAATCAAGAAAAGAAGGCAAAGCTTGATTTGATTACTAAATATGATGATGATATTGCTATCGCAGAAAAAAATCTTAATGATAATAATTTGGTTTTTAATGGTGTTGAGGTTACAACTGATGAGGTACTTGATATTAGAAGTAAGAATAAGGAACTAGAATCATTAAGATTAGAGTACGAGGTAATAAAGAAGAATACTAAGGTTCCTTTAAAATATGAGACAATTACTAAGGTAATTAATGAATCAAATTATCCTTCTGATGAAAAAATATCATATATTAGTAGTAAAGTTGATAAATATAATAATATAAAAAGTGTTGTTGATGCACATAGTGTACAGCCTAAAAAAACTAAACCTATTATTGCTACTACTATAACTATTTTTTCAAGTTTGTTGTTATTATGTGGTATAACTTTTATCGTTTTAAAAATATTTGGTTTTTATAATGATTATATTTTAGGTATTGCATTATCTATTGGTAGTTTGTTTGGCTTTGTTGGGGCTTTAGCTGGATTTATTATAAATAATTCTAGAAATCAAAATAGATTAGTCGGTGGTAATGTTAAGGCATACGATTTTGAATTAAGAGAAATAGAAGTTGTTTTAAGAGAATTTTTTGGTAAATACCATTTGTATTCAAGTGACTTTAGCAATAATTTATATATTGTTAGAAGTAATATGGAAAAATATAAAGAAGCACTTAATGAATATAATGAGGTTATGAAGTCTAATAATGTTTTAGAGAATAATATTAAGTCTTTAGATAATGAAATTATGCATTTCTTAAATCAATTTAAATCATCTCCTAATTTAACTGTTGAAGAAAGAATAGGTGAATTGAATACTCACTTAAGAAATCAAAAGGCGTTATTAAATACTTTGATGGAAAAAAAGGATGCAAAGGAATTATATATTAAAACTAATGGATTAGATAATATTACTGAAAGTAATGTAAGTGTTGAGGAATTAAATATAGCTATTGAGGAATATGATAATAAGATATTAGAAATTAATAAAGCTATTAATTTAATTAATCAGGAAATATCACAGGTTGAAAATGATATTTCTATAATTGATGATTTAAGATTAGAAAGAGAAAATTTAATATCTGAAATAGCTAAATTGGAAAATGAATATAGAATATTAGAATTATCTATTGATTATTTATCTAAATCACAAACAAGCTTGCTTGAAAAATATGTTCGACCTATGAAGAATAGTGTTAATAAATATGTTAACACATTACTTGATACTAATAATGAATATAGTATTGATGTTAATTTCAATTTTAAGTTTGTTACAAATGAAGGTTTAAAAGATATTGAGAATTATTCAAAGGGATATCAAGCTGTTATTTCATTATGTATGAGATTGGCTTTAATTGATTGTTTATATCCTAATGAGAAACCATTTGTTGTTTTTGATGATCCATTTATTAATTTTGATGATAATAGATTAAATTTATGTAAGGGATTAATTAAAGATATATCTAATCAATATCAAATTATTTATTTTACTTGTCATAATTCAAGAAAAATATAGTTTATTGGAGTTTATAATGAAGAATTATACTAAAATTAGTGAGCAATATATTGATGAAATTGATGCTCGATTTACTACATATTTACATAATAAAACAAAAGCCAAGGTAGCGACAATAGAAACAGATGATGATAATAAGGTGTTTTCTATTGCGTTTAGAACACCTCCTATTGATAATACTGGGTTGACTCATATTTTGGAACATTCAGTATTGTGTGGTTCAGAAAAATACCCACTAAAGGATCCTTTTGTTGAATTATTAAAGTCATCATTAAATACATTTTTAAATGCGATGACTTTCCCTGATAAAACTATGTATCCTATTGCTAGTAAGAATTTAAAGGATTTTAAAAACTTGATGGATGTTTATTTGGATGCGGTATTTCATCCAAATATTTATAAGCATAAAGAGATATTTTTACAGGAGGGTTGGCATTATCATTTAGAGAATAGAAATGACGAATTAATATATAATGGTGTTGTTTATAATGAGATGAAGGGTGCTTTTTCAGATCCTGAGGAAATATTAGGTAGAGTTATTAAAAAGTCATTATTTCCTGATACTGCATATGGTTATGAATCAGGTGGCGATCCTAAGTCTATTCCTAATTTAAGTTATGAATCATTTTTGGATTTTCATTCTAAATATTATTCAGCTTCTAATTCATATATTTATATATATGGTGATTGCGATATGGAAGAGAGACTTGAATATTTAGATAGAAAATATTTATCTAAAATGGATTATGTCGAATTTGATACTTCGTTAAAATATCAAGATCCATTTAGACTTCCTAAGTATAAAACTGAATATTATTCAAGTAATGATGATAACTCATTTTTAAGTTATAATGTAGTGATACCTACTACATTAGATAATAAGCTTATTATTGCATTAGATATATTAGTATCAAGTCTATTTAACGTTACTGGAGCTCCTATTAAGGAGGCTATTATTAAGAATAATTTGGGTGATGATGTTGATGTCTCATTTGATGTTGATTTATTAGAACCTATTTTATCTATTGTAGTTAGAGGTGCTAATAGTAGTGATGAAGAAAGATTTATTGAATTAGTTGATAGTGAATTAGAAAAGCTAATCAAAAATGGCTTTGATAAAAAATCTATTTTATCTATTATTAATCATGAAGAATTTATCGCTAGAGAGAAATCTTTTTCTCCTCGTACTCCTAAGGGATTGTTAATTTCAATGGCATCACTTTCTACATGGTTATATGATGATAATAACCCATGTGGTAAATTGTTGAATATTAAATATTATAGTGAATTAAAGAAAGATTTAGAAAATGGTTATTTTGAGGAATTAGCTTATAAATATATTTTGAAGAATAATCATAAGAGTTATATTAAGTTAAATCCTATTAAGGATTATGATTTGAAAGAAAAGGAAGAATTAAAAAATAAATTAAGAAAATATAAGGATTCATTAAGTGATGATGAATTATTAAAATTAGTTAAGGATACTAATGATTTAAGCTTATATCAGTCTACACCTGATAGTATGGAGAGTATTTTAAGTATACCTAAGCTTTCCTTAGAAGATATTGATCCTTTACCAGAAAAATATAATTTAGATATTATTGATGATAAATATAAAATTTTATATAGTAATTATCATACTAATGGAATAAGTTATGTTAAGTATTATTTTAATTTAGATAATATTAATGTTAATGATTTTTTATATTTGAATTTATATGCTAGTATGTTAACTGAATTAAGTACTATGAATTATTCATATTATGAATTAAATGAAAGAATTAGAAATGATTTAGGTGGTATTTCATTTGGTGTTATAAGTAATAAGGATAATTTGGGAAATGTGATGATTTCTTTTGTTATTAATTCATCTTTTGTTGATGTAAATATTGATTGTTTTTATGATTTGTTGGATGAAATTATTAATAAAACAGTATTTAATGATAGTAAAAGATTATATGAGGTTATTTCTGAATTAAGAAGTAATATAGAAAATGAGGTTGCCGGTAAAGGACATGTTGTTTCATTAACTAGGGCGGCTGCTAATTTTGATTATAGTGCATATTTGTCTGATTTATCAGGTGGTATAGGATATATTGATTTTATTAGAAATGTTTATGATAATTTCGATAATCTTAAAAATGATATTATAGATAGATTTAATGGCTATAATAAATTATTTTGTAAGAATAATATGATAGCTGGTTATACTGGTTCTATATTAGATGAATTTAAAAAATATAGTGATAAGTTTTTTGCTAGTTTAAATGATTCTGTTAATTATGAAAAGATGGAATTTAATGGAATTAATAAAAATGAGGCTATTATGACTCCATTTAATATTAATTTTGTTTCTAGATGTGGTAAATATGATACTGATTTAGGTAAGAATGTTGGATATTTTGAGGTATTGCAAAATATTTTAAGAATGGATTATCTATGGGATAGGATTAGAGTTCATGGTGGTGCTTATGGTGCTATGATGAGAGTATCTAATGATGGTATTATTGGTTTTACAAGTTATAGAGATCCAAATATTGATAGTACTGATAATGTTTATAATGAAGTATGTGATTATATAGATAGTTTATCATTAAATGATGATGATTTATTGAAGTATAAGATTGGTACATTTGGTAATAATCAGCTAGTTTTACATAATAAGGATAAGGCTGAAATTGCAAGAAGTATGTATTTAAAAAAATTAAGTTATGAAGAAAGATGTAAAAATAGAAAAGAAATTTTAGAATGTAGTTCTGATGATTTAAAGAATTTAAGTAAGTATTTTAGGGAGGCTTTAGATAATTCATCATTATGTGTAATTGGCTCAAAGGATAAGATAGAGGAATCTAAAATTGTATTTGATAATAAGAGAAAATTATGAAAATAAGTGATAGTGCTAAAGAGTATTTTATAAGTCAATTTGATGACTATATTAATGGGATTGTTATAAATATTAATACATCATGTTGTGTTATTGGTGAAGATATTAGGATTGGTTTTGAACATATAGTTGGTAATTATATTATTGTTAATGATATAAAAGTTAAATATGATTCTTATTATGAAGATTATTTAAAGAATTTATTGGTTGATTTTAAAAATAATATGATAGTATTTGAGGAAATAATATGAGTAAGAAAAGATTATTTGTTAGTATTATTTTAAATTTTATATTATTTATGGTAATTATTAGAGGGCTATTATTGAAGCTAAGGTTTAGTAATTTTGTTGATAGTTTAAAATATGCAGAAATTTTATGTCCTATATTTTTAGCAATTGTAGTGGTTTTATATATTTTAAGTTTGATACATTCTTTTATTAGTGGAAATGAAACTTGTAAATTAATTGAGGGATTAAGGTTAATATTTATATCATCTGAGATTGTAATTATGATTATTAAAGTTGCGATTTTAGTTCCTTATAGAGGTGTGTTTGATATTAGTGGTAGTGGTATTTATTATTATATTGTTATACCTTTATTGAGTTTTATAAGTATGATAGCTACTAAAAGAAGATATGGCACTTTTGCATTATTATATGGTGCATTTGCTACATTTGTATATTTATGTATAATTAGTTTATTAATTGGATTTAAATTTATTGAATCACCATATAAATTTATGGATATATTAAATCAAAGATTATATAAAAGTATTATTAATTTTGTTATTATTTTGGGGATTAATGTGATAGTTAATGGTATCATTATGTGTGCTACAAAAACTAAACGTGTTGTAAAGAATTAATTTGTTTGGTATAATTAACTACAGAGAGGTTTATTATGAGAATAGGATTATTTGGATATGGTACTATTGGTAAGGGTGTTTATACTCTTGTCGATGGATTAAAGAAAAGTTATGATGTTGAGGTAGTTAAGGTTTTTGATTTACCTATTAAAAGAGAAATGCTAGGCGATAAGCTTGTATGCGATATAGAGGATATTGTTAATGATAAGAATATTGATTTAGTAGTTGAAGTTTTAGGTGGACATGATTTACCTTATGAGGTTATTACTAAATCTTTAAGAAGTGGTAAGAGCGTTATTACTGCAAATAAAGAAGTAGTTAGTAATCATTTAGAGGAATTTATTAATTTGGCACATGAAAACAATGTTTCATTTTGTTTTGAAGCATCTGCAGGTGGTGGCATTCCTTTAATTAGACCTTTAATTGATAATGTTAAGGTTAATGATGTTAATAATATTTTTGGTATTTTAAATGGTACAACTAATTATATATTAACTAAGATGGATGAGGATGATTTGTCATTTGATGAAGCTTTAGGTTTGGCTAAGATTAATGGTTTCGCAGAAGCTAATCCTACTGCAGATTTAGAAGGATTAGATATTGTTAGAAAAATTAATATTTTATCATCAATAGCATTTAAAGGAAATATTAGTAATGATGCAATTTATCATTATCCTATTAGTGGTGTTAATAAGGATATTTTAAACAATATTAAAGAATTAGGTTATGCTTTAAAATATGTTGCCTCATCAAAGCGTGATGGTGATGATGTTATTATTAGAGTAGAACCAACTATGGTTAAGTTTAATCATCCTTTTGCTAGTATTAAAAATGAATTTAATGCAGTATTATATACAGGTTCAACTAATGGTGATTTGATGTTTTATGGTAAAGGTGCAGGATCTATTCCTACAGCTACAGCAATTGTATCTGATATTGTAAGTGTTATTGAAGGAAGAGCATATATTGGTTATAGTAATTTAAGAAAACTTAATGTTAATAATGGAATAAAGAATGATTATAAGTATTATATTGTAAATGATAAACTAGAGGGAGAATTTAAAGAAAACGTTAGTGATAAAGAATTATTATCTGCTAAATTTTATGCAAGAGTATTGTAGTAAATAAAGGGGTTGTTAAAATGCTTGATAATTTTTTCGATGATAAAAAGTCGATGGTTGATAATTTAACAAAGCTATTTTTAAGAGATGTAATTGTTCAATATACTGAGCATCTAATTAAAGAAAATATACCATTTACATTTGGTATATTAGATATTGATAATTTCAAGCATATTAACGATAGCTATGGTCATTTAGTAGGTGATGAAGTTTTAAGGATTGTTTCTAAGAGTTTATATGATGTAGTAAAAGAAAGAAATGGTGTTGTAGGTAGATATGGTGGAGATGAATTTATATTTGTCTTCCCTAATGTTACCGAATATGATGATGCTTGGCACTTAGGATATGATATTTTAAAGAGTTCAGGAAAACTTGATTTAGATAATAATGGTTCATTTGCTATATCATATACTATGGGTTTATCTAGGTTTCCTCTTAATGCAATGAATATTGATGAGATATTTGAAGTTGCGGATAAAGCATTATATAGAGGAAAAATGAAGGGTAGAAATTGTTTTATCATTTATTTACCTGAGAAACATGCAAATATTGATTTAAAGAGTAAAAGAGATAAGATTAATAGTCCGATTTATACACATAGTAAGATTTATAGTTTAATTGAAAAAGCAGAAAATATAGATGATGGAATTAAAGAAGCTATTGATTATTTGGGTACTTGTTTAATGATAGATCATTTATGTATTGAAACTAGTGATAAAATGTTGTTTGAATATGTTCATCCTATTTCTACTCAAAAGAGTGGATTTAAAAGAATTGGTTTTGATAATATAGGTGATATGTGTGCTAATAGTGGTATTTTTTATGAAAATACTGTGTTAAGATCTAATTTATTAGATTCTAATAAGTTATTGATGACATTAGCTGAACAGAAAATTCATTCTGAAGTATTGTGTGAAATTAGAATAAAAAATAGTGTTATTGGTTATTTAAGATGTGATATGGTATCTATGGATACAGGTAGAATTTGGCAACAGGAAGATTTAGTTACTGTCCAATTTACTGCAATGATTATCGGGTTGATGATGGAGGTTAGAGGCAAGTAATTGCCTCTTTTTATATTATGGATAGATATGTAGATGATTATAAATTAGATAATGAGGTTTTAGATACATTAGCTATTAATAGAGCAATTAACAGTTGTGAATATGGTGATAGGGTAGTATTTAAGAATAGGTTATATAGAAGTGGTACTATTTATTTAAAGAGTAATATAAGTTTATATTTTGAGACAGGTGCATACCTAAAAGCATCAGATGATTATAGTGATTTTTCTAATGGTATTAAATTTAATGATAAGTTAGATATAAATACTTTTGTTAATTGTGATTATGATGGATTACCTAAATTATTTTTTATTTATGGAAAAGATATTGAAAATGTTAATATTAAGGGTTTAGGTATAATTGATGGTAATGAGAGTATTTTTTATGGAGAGTGTAATGAATATTTTATAGAAGGTGCTTTTTATCCTAGAATGCCACTTATGTTTATTGAAAATTGTAAGAATTTAAGTATTAGTGGTGTAACATTAACTAATAGCGCATTTTGGACGGTACATTTAGTTGGATGTGATGGTGTAAATATAGATAGTGTCAAAATATTAAATAATAGAAGAATGTTAAACGCTGATGGTATTGATCCTGATCATTCTAAGAATATTATGATAAATAATTGTTATATTGAGTCAGCTGATGATTGTATAGCTATAAAGAATACTTTAAAGTTTGTTAATTATGGTGATAGTTATAATATTGTAGTTAAGAATAGTGTATTTAAGTCTTCAAGCGCTGCAGTTAAGATTGGAACTGAGACATGTAGTGATTTTTATGATATACATTTTGAGAATATTAAAATATTAGATAGTAATAGAGGAATATCATTACAGTTAAGAGATAGCGGTAATATTAATGATGTATATTTTCAAAATATTGAGATGGAAACACATATGTTTTATCCTAAAAGTTTTTGGGGTAAGGGAGAGTGTATAAGTATTACAGCAATTAGAAGAAATGAAAATACTATTTTAGGTAATATTAGTAATTTACATTTTGAAAATATAAGCGCTACTTCCGAACATGGTATATTTTTATATGGTGATATTAGAAATATAGATTTCAATAGATTAAATATTAATTTAGTAAACAATACAAAATATGAGAAGAATTTGTATGATTTAAGACCTAATGAGGATTTAAAGTTTATTAATGATAATCCTAAGTTTATATATTCAAAATTTGTAAAAAATGTAAAATTTAGTAATTTAAATCATAATGATTTATATGAATTAATTAATATTGATAATGAATCTGATATAGTTTTTAATTAAAAAAAATAATAAGCTAATGGAATTTTATTGACTCACTATTAATATATGGTGAGTCTTTCTTTTTGAGAAAATGCCAAAAAAGATACTTATCTACGCAATTTTATTTTTCTACAATCTATTGATTATTATTTTTACTTATAGTAAAATTAATAAGTAAAACGTTTACAATTCGATGAGGTGAAATTTTATGAAAAAGAAAAAATTATTATTAAGTGGTCTTTTAGGAATGGCAGCACTAGCTGCAGGTTTATCTTTAGCTTCTTGTGATATGTCATTAGCACCAAGCTATAAAGATAACACTAAAGTTGTTACAACTACAACAACTAAAGCTCCTACAACAACTACTACAAAGACACCTGCTAAAACAACTACAACAACTAAGGTGCCTACAACTACAAAGACTCCAGCAACAACTACAACTACTGGAACTAGTAGAACTACTACAACTACAACTACGACAACTACAACTACAATTATTCCAGTAGCTGTTTATAATGTAACATTTGATGCGAATGGACATGGTGTGGCACCTGAGGCTATAAAAGGTGTTACAAAATTACCTACTGCATTACCTGAGATGGAAAATCAAGGAAGATATAAATTTATTGGTTGGACAGCAACAGCATCTGGAACTGAAGCTGTTACACTAGGTAGTGCAATTCAAGCTGATACTACATTATATGCAATGTGGGAAGAAATGAGTCTTTATGAATTTATAGCTAATTCAGATTATAAGATTTATAATACTGATTTTGGTATGGAAACTGTTAATAATGATAGTGATTACCAATTTGGATATAAAGGTATTTATTCTTTATCTCCACAAACTGATAATCTAAAAGTTGAAGTTAAGAATGGTAAATTATCATTAACTGATACTGATAATGCTAAACCTGCAAAAGCTATGATTAGATTTGGCATTCTTTATGAAGGCGTTATAGAAGGAACAATGAAAATTAATTTTAGCGCACCTAGTACAGTATCTAAGCAAGATTTTGTAAGCTTCCATGGCTATAGTAGTTTCACTCAAACTGGTAAAGATGGTAAACCAACTGATAAATTATTCGCTTTAAGAACTAATGCATCTCAAAAGCTTGCGATATTAACAATTGGCAAAGATGAAACTAATGATAGCGAATATATCGGAACTCCTATGACTTGGGAAGTAGGAAAAGAATATGAAATTTATTATAAATATGATTTCGATACACATAAATTAACACTTACTGTATCAGGTACAGTTATTGTAGAAGATTATGAATTACCAAAAGAAGCATGTCCTATGTTCTTAATTGGTGAAGGATTTATGACTGCTGGTTCAAAAGTTGATAGATCTGTAACTGTTGATGAATTCGCAATTAGTAATGATAATATTGGCTCATTAGATGATGTTAAGAAGAAATTTTGCGATAAGGTAGAAGAATTATTTAGTGAATTTGATTTAACATTATATACTAAGAATCAAGCATTAATGACTCAAACTAAGAATACAATAAAGGCTAATATTAATTCAGCAACAACAAAGGATGATAGTCTAAAAGCATTCTTAGAATTTAGTATGATGTATTATGCTCAATCAGATGAACAAATCGCACAAGAACTTCAAGAATATAAAGAACAAAAGCTTGAAGAATTAGATGATGAGAAAAATGCATATAAAGATGATTATAAGATTAACGCGACTGATTTTGACAAGTTATATGATGATACAGTAGCTGCAATTAATGCTGCAACATCAAAAGATGAAGTTGATGATGCTTATGCTTTATTTGATTTATATACAATAGTAAGCGATTATGAAATTCGTGATAAAGCAAATGATGAATATAAATTATATTATCAAGGAAAATGTGAAGCTTTAAGTAACATCCAAGGACTAAGCCAAGGAGATTTAGAAGAAGCAGCTGGTTTATTAGAGACTAAGTTCATCGAAGATGGAAATATAATAAATAATTGTGATGCATTAGATATTGATGAAGCATTACAAGATGGTAAAGATGACTTAGACGCAATAGTTTTAGCATATTCAAAAACATTAGCTGATGTAAAAACTGAACTTGAACAATCATTAAGTGAATATAAAACATCTGTATTAGGCACTAGAACTGATCAACAATTAATTACTGATTTAGGTAATATAACACTTGATTGGACTAATGTTACTAGTAGAACTTTAGCAATGACTGAATATGAAAACAAGTGTAATTTAGTTGATGAAACTATTAGAGAATATGACTTAAAAGTTGAAAAAGATTACTATAAGAATTTATTAACTTTAGATGCAATGGCAAAGTATGCCACATTATCAGATTCTGAAGCTATTACATATTTTGAAACAAAATGTGATAAACTTTTAGATGGTATTGAAAATGCTCCAACTGTTGGTGATGTTGAACCAGCATATGATGAAGCTATGGAGACATTAGAAACTGAATATAATAATGCACTTCAAATCGAACTTAATAATAGAGAAGATGTTGATATAGAAGAAACAATTGAAAAAGGTTCATGGGATTGTTTGGCTTTAGCAACATCATTAGGAGCATCAAATGTCACTGTTGAAGAAGGAGAATATTCTAGATTCAAATTATCTGGTGGAACAAATGTTTCTAAGTATGATACTAAAAATAGTGTTACAACTATAACAATTAGTTTTAAAGGATCTAAATTAGAATTTACTACTTATTCACCTAATGCAACTTTGGTTATAACTGCACCAGCAGGAAATTCAAAGAGAATTATAGCATTAGATAAAGATATCACGACTCTAGGTGAAAGAAATTCATTTACTGATACAGATGATGAAAAGAAACAACAAACAACAACTACATTTACAATTGCAACACCAGGTAAGCATTATATAACTTTCGATAATACTGAACATAAGTTACATAAGATTGAATTAAATGATGAAGGAACAAAAAAGGTTTCTGCTGAATTAAATAGTGTTACTGCAACATTTAACAGTGAATATGTAGCTGGTTCAAGCTTGACTACATTATTAAATGAAGTAACAGGCGAGGCTTATTATAATTCTAATGGTGATGAAATTATTGATAATAATGATGAGAAGAAGAACATAACATTAAATAAAGAATTATGTACTGTTAAATTAAAGGATAGCCAAAAGAATGATGTTACTGTGTTAACTACTAGTGGAAAATATACAGTTACTGTAACATATTGTACACATACTACTTTTGCTGCAACAAAATATAATACTTTTGAAAAAGAAATTGATATTACTGTTGTAGAACCAAGTACAACATTTGATGAAGATATAACAATTAATTTTAACAATGGTGAAGATGAAAATAACTTTAGAAGTTTAAGCAAACTTGATTTAACTAATTTTACAGTTGGTGATGGTCAATTAAAACCTGATACAGTTGGATTTACAGGATCATTATCATTTAAAGTTAAAGTAGGTACATTAATTACTATTAATGGTTATAGTGATGGTTATGTAAATTATACAGTTAATGATGTTAAAGTAAATTCTAAGAGAATTATTTATGTTACTCAAAATATGGTAGATGTAAATAATGAATATACAGTAAATATTGTTACTGGTTCATCAATGAGTTACTTAAAAACAATTGAAATCGATGTTGATGGAGTAGAACCAGAACCTGAAGTAACTACAAGTATTGCAATTTCTGGTCAAACTACATCATTCGATAATGGCGCAACATTTGATAAAGGTAGTTTAGTAGTATTAGCAACAAGTTCATTAGGAGTAATAAGTGATGTTACAGACCTTGCAGATGTAACATTTGAATCAGGTGTATTAGATTCAAATAATAAATTTACAGTTACTGACCAAATTGTTGAAGCAACAGTTAAATATGGCGATTTTACTAAGACATATGATGTAACTGTTGGTACTGTTCAAACAGCAATTTCTACAGATACTGCTTTAGTATTTACTAATAAGAACTATATCGATACAGTTACAAACAAAATTGATTTTGGTGTAGTTGCTGGTTCAAAGGGTGGATTTACAGTTTCTGGTAAATACTTTGGTAATCCAAGTTACCTTGAGTTTAAAATTGATGATAAGATTGAATTTAATTTAGAAGTTCCAACTGGTAAGAAAGCTATATTAACTGTAAGTTATTATTATAATAAAGAAGGAGTTGTAACTCTTGATGCAAAGCCAATAACTGGTAATTTTAATAGCACTTCTGGAGAAAATAATTTATATGATTATGAATTAAAGACAAGTGGTAGTGTAGTTTTAGCTGCAACAGCAGATCAAAATTATTTGAATTATATTGTTGTTAAGTTTGTAGATAGTGAATATACAGTTAAATTCAATGCTAATGGTGGTAAATTTGATACTGCTGATTATGTTGATGTAAAAACAGTAAGTGGTATAGTTACTGCACCTACTACTGATCCAACAAAAGATAATAGCACATTTAAGGGCTGGTTTACTAGTACAGATGGTGGTACAACATTAAGTGATACAGCATTTGATTTTGCTACAGAAATTGACAATAATGATTTAGTTTTATATGCTAAGTGGGAAGCAGCTCAGTCTCAAAGCAATCATACTGTATATGATACTCCTGCAGCAAAAAACAAGAATGTTGATGTAAGTTTAGATAGTAATTTTGAACTAAAGTTTATTGGAGAAAATGCGACAGTTGTAACAAATGCAGTAAACACTACAGAGTCAATTGTAAAATCAAAAGGAATTACTGTTAAGGCATTAAAGGCTGCCACTATTAAGATTTATATATATGCAACTGATAGTAATGGTAAACAAGAAGTTTCTGGAAAGAAATTGAATGTGACTTCTAATACGAAAACTTTGTCAGGAGATGATTATGTAATTGGTAATGTAATCACAGAATTTGTTTATGATATAGCTGAAGGTGAAACAGTTACAATTGATAATGGTTCAACAAGATCAGCATTATATAAAGTGATTGCTATTTATTAATAATTAGATTTTGTTTTAAAAGGACGTTAGTATTATACTAGTGTCCTTTTTTATTAACCTATCTACTATTAACCAATTAATATAAGTATATTTTTAAGCATATGAAATGTTGTACTGACAAAAAATAATTAGCATTAATTGAAATATTAAAATAACTATGCTAAAATAAAAGGTATAAAGAGACTTATTCGTATCTAAAATTTAATAGAAAAGAGGAATAGAATATGAAGAAGAAAAAGATTTTAGCAAGTGGTTTACTTGGTATTTCTGTTTTGGTAGCTGGTGTCACACTTACAAGCTGTGATATGACATTAACTCCATCATATGAACAATCATCTACAACCACTACGGCACCAAAGCCTACGGCTACAACTACAAAAAAGCCAACTACTACTACAACTACTACAACAACAGTTCAAAAAGTAACTGTTACATTTAATAGTAATGGTGGTACTCAAGTTGTTGCACAGTCTATCAATAAGGGGGGAAAGGTTACAAAACCAACTAATCCTACAAAGGCTTCAGTAACTGAAGGTAATAAGACTACAACTTATACTTTTGGTGGTTGGTATACTGATACAGGATTAACAAAAGCATTTGATTTTAATACTGTAGTTAACGCAAATACTACATTATATGCTAAATGGAATGCTACAATAACAGAAGAATTGACTGTTACATTTAATACTATGGGTGGAAGTAGTATCCAACAGCAAAAGGTTATTAAAGGTAATAAGGTTGCAAGACCTACTACTGATCCTACAAAGAATGCAACAGCACAATTTACATATTCATTTGCTGGTTGGTATAAAGATCAAGCATATACCACTGTTTTTGATTTTGCAAATGAAGTAATTAATGCTAATACAACAATCTATGCAAAATGGACTGAAATAACTAATAAATATGATGTTACTTGGAAAAATGGTGATACTGTATTAAAAACTGAAAAAGTTGCTTATGGAAAGACACCTGTTTATTCTGGTTCAACTCCAACAAAGGCAGCTGATGTACAATATTCATATACATTTATTGGATGGACTCCAGAAGTAGATGCAGTAACTAAAGCTATTACATACACTGCAACATTCAAAGAAACAACTAATAAATATAAAGTCACATGGTTAAATTATGATGGAAGTGAATTGGATTTTGATGATGTTGAGTATGATCAAACTCCAGAATATTTTGGTGCAGAACCATTAAAACCATCAGATGATCAATACGATTATACATTTATAGCATGGACACCTACAATATCTAAGGTTACAGGAGATGTTACATATACAGCAACATTCACTGAAACATTAAGAGAATATACTGTAACATTCTATAATGGTGATGATGAATTTGATGTACAAACTGTTAAATATGGATCTAAACCAACAACACCAGATGTTTCTGTTAATACTCCAACAAAAGCATCAACAATCGAAAAGCAATATACATTTAAAGGTTGGGCATTATCGCCAGATGGTGATGCTATAACTGAATTTGATGATGTTACTGGCGAGACAGAATATTATGCAGTATTTGATGAAGAAGATAAGGTTTATACAGTAAAATGGAACAATTATGATGGTAGTAAGTTCGCAGATGATTCTACTTGGACTTATGGTCAAGGTTATCCTGTAATGCCTGCTGGAATACCAACGAAGCCAGCTGATGATACATATAGATATGAATTTAATATTTGGGATTCTACAGAGCCAACTGCATCATCTAATGTAATAGTTTGCACACCTACATTTACTGAAATAAAGATTTTTGATGTAACATATAATACAATGGGCGCTAATGAAACTTTAGAAGCTCAAACTGTAGATAAAGATGCTTGTGCAATAGAACCAGCAGTAACATTAACAAAATTTGCATCTAAATTTGTTGGTTGGTATACAAGTAATGATAATGGTCAAACATTAAGTCAAGATGCATATGATTTTGCAACTCCAGTTACTGGTGCATTAACTTTATATGCTAAGTGGGAAGAATTAACAAAGGCTACAGTTGCTACAACAGTAAATATTGGGGAATCAGAAGATTATAAGGCTCCTGTATTTGATGAAAATTATTATATCCCTCAAATTGCATCTAAGGCTTCCACAGATACTATTTATACATTAATTAAGACTGATGATACTGTTATAGTTCATGATGCAGATACTGGTAAAACTGCATATACATACTTGACTCAAGGTATAAATGTTACAACAGGTTATTTACAAGTAACAACTGAATTTAGTTTGGCTAAAATTGGTTCAAAGTGGAATATTGTTAATTTAGTAAATAGTAGTGGTTCAACAATATTCTCAATTGGATTAGAAGGCAGCAGTAATAAATATTTCTCTTATTCTTTAAATGGTTCAGGTAATTATTTAGATACTTCAAATGCTTCATATATTGATCCTGATACATTGGATAATAAGGAAAAACCTTCTGCAAATACTAAATATAAAGCTGTAATTAATATTGATTTTGCAAATAATACAATTTCATACTCAATTAATGGTAAAAGTATTGTAACAAATGTTCAAATTGATGCACAAACAATGCAAAAAGGTATTCAAGCAATAATGTTCCAAACAGCTACGAGTGCTGCTGATAGAGATATTACAATTACTGAATTACATTCTGATTATGCAAATGAAGATTTAGCAGATATTAAAGCAGATGTAATCGCAAGTATTAATGCATTTGTAGAAAAATTAGAATTAGATACTTATTATACAAAGAATAAAGCTAAAGTATTAGCGCTTCAAACAGATTATATTAGTAATGTAAATGCTGCAACAAGTAACCAAGAAGCTATTTTAAATTATTATTATTTCTATTCATTTGTACTTACAACTGTATATAGTGATTTACAAGAAATGATAATAAATTATGAAACAATAATTAAAGATAAATTATCAACTGATTACCCTAATAAGACTTATGAAATGTCAAAAGTTATTGAAGAAGAAATTGATGAATATACAACTAAAAGAATATATTATGGTTTAATGAATGAATTAGAAGATGCTGTATATTCGGCAAAAGATAAAGATGAGTTTGATTCTATTATAAGCTTATATGAAAATCAGTTCGTTGCTATAGCAGATGATGTAGCAACAATTCAAAGTCAATATAAGACTCAAAAAGTAAATGCATTAAAGGAAAACTATCCAGAAACTTTATATACTGTTAATGCAACTGCTTATAATAAGGTATTTGAAGACTTAAATACTACATTAGCAACATTAACTGTAAAGTCTGATATTGATGGAGCTTTAAATGCAGCTGAAACTATATTAATGTCTATTGAAGAAGACAGCTACGGATTAAGAAAATATAAAGAATTAGTTGCATATACTAATACTGAAATAGATAAATTATTAATCAAACAAAAAGATAAATATGCTGGTTCAACATATGAAACAGAAATAAATGGTATTTTATCTGCAGCAGAAGTTAATATTAAACTAGACGAAGCTGATTATTCTGATGATGAAGAATATGAAGAAGCTGTTGATGAACAATTTGGTAATGAAAAAGGCAATATTGATACAAAGATTGCAGCTATTAAAGCCGTAACAGAATTTACTGTTACATTAAAGTTTAATAATGGAACAGATGATTCAGTAAGTACTGTATATGTAGGTGATAAGATAGATGCACCTACAGCGCCAACTAAGACTGGCTCAACATTCAAGGGTTGGTTTACAAAAGATGGTACTAATGATGATTGGGGCAATGAATGGAACTTCACTAATGATACAGTGACAGCAACTACAACATTATATGCTAGATTTGATATTAATCAATATGAAGTAACATTTGATACTAATGGTGCAAAAGAAACAGCACCAGCTAAGCAAACTATTGATTATGGTTCTAAGGCTACTACACCTGGTAATGAATTTACTAAGGATAAAGTAAATAACGAAGGCGTTATAACTAAGTA
>JAFXXC010000073.1 GCA_017542485.1 Acholeplasmatales bacterium | reverse complement strand
TAAAATTAATAATTGATTTAATTAATTTAATATTTAAATAAATTTCAGAATTTAAAAACTAATAAAAATTATTTATTTTGTAATTAATTAAATAACAACATTATTTAAATTTTATAAATAAAATGGATCCAAACCAGCCTGCACCGAATACAATTTATAATCAACTCAATAATAATCCAAATGTTATTCCTCCTCAAATTCCTGTACAAGTTCCAAATAATAACCAAGGTTTTTCCCAAGGTAGTAGTATTTATTCCCAAGTAGGCCCCCAACCAACTGGTAATATTTATTCTCAAGCTAGTGGTAATATTTATTCAGCTCAAGAAAACAACCTAGGTTTAGAACCTAAAATAAGTGGAAATATTTATTTACCACCTCCAGAAAATAATATTGGTATTCAACCTCAAGTAAATGGAAATATTTACATTCCCCCTCCAGAAAACAATCCACCAATAGCTCCTCAAGTCAATATTGAACAAAATAATTATGTTCCTCCATTAATAAATGCTGAATTACCTCCTATTAACAATCCTCAAAATAATCTTCCTCCTTTAAATGCTCAAATAAGTGGTGAGGTAAATAGTCCTTATGGGCTTCAAGCTAATGTAAATATATATACTCCTCCACCTACTGTAGATATTGTTCCTCCAACCACAGTTTCTCCAGTAACTCTTAATGCTGAAAATGGGCCTACTTCAACAGCTCCTCTTATTCCTCCCCAAGTTAGTACAATTAATACAAGTGGAGGTTGTTGTGGAGATTCATCGGTTGCTGAAGTTGAAGGTTCCCAAAGAAACACTATTTTAATATTTTCAGTAGCTTTAATTCTTACAAGTCTTATAAATTTAATAATAGGCTTAACAATAGATTCAAGTTCAGAAGCTCGTTCTGTTGTTATATGTGTTGATCTTGGTTTAGTTTTTTATGGTGTTATAATAGCACTTTCTATTTTTAGAAATAGATGTCTAAGAATACTAGGAACTGCTTTTAGTGTTATATTTTTAATTGCAGGAATTATTGGTTTTGTTGTTGAATATGTTTTAACAAATGATATACATCATAATGATAAAGGATCTCTTGATTTTATGGGTGTTTTGTTTTTTGTGAGGGCCTTTATTCTCTTAATTTTAGTGAATAGAGTATTCTTTATATATTGGGGAATTAATTGTTGTAATAAAAGAAGCAGTTATAGTAATGGAGAAACATATTCTAATAATTATTATAATGATACTCATTATAGTGGGGGTATAAACGTTCATCTTTCTTCTCCTCATCATCATCATCATTCCCCGCCTCATCATAGTGCTCCACATCATGCTCCACATCATAGTGCTCCGCATCATGCTCCACATCATAGTGCTCCGCATCATGCTCCACACCATAGTGCTCCTCATCATTCAGCTCATCGTAGTGGTGGTGGCCATCACGGAGGTGGAGGAAGAGGACATGGAAGACATTAAGGATTTTATTAGTTAGATAAATATTAGGTTAAATATATAGATTAATTCTTTAATTTAATATCAATTCAGGTATAGAATTGATTATTACTCTATTCAAGAAGTTTAAAATTTATTATTTATATAAGAATTTAATAATCAATTTTAAAATTAATTATTTTTTTTCATAATTTATTTTAATTGGGTATTTGATTAATCTTTTAATATAATTTTAATTATTTT
>JAFXXC010000072.1 GCA_017542485.1 Acholeplasmatales bacterium | reverse complement strand
TTCTTTTACCTCTTTTACTTCTTCATTAACAGTCGTTTCTTCAGAGGCATTAGCTTCCTCAGATACTGGAGTTTGTTCTTCTACTGGAGAGTCTTGGCTCATTCCAGCTGCAGGTCCTTCATTAACCTTTAAACCAGCGAAGCCTTGCTGATTATTATTAGACTCATTTGCTTTTTGAATTAATGCATTATTTCTCTTTCTTATATCGTAGAATATAGCATTCTCATTGAAGAAGTTATCTTCAAGATCTGATTGATCCATTTTACCTATCTTATAAAGCGGAACCTTAAATGATGGAGTAAAATAAGTTTTTAATGGGTAGTTACCAAATGTAACTATAATTGAGTGACCGATATCACCAGGGTGATTAAGTCTTTGAAGTTCTGACGGATAAATAAGTGGTCTAGTTTGTAATGATGTAGAATAATTCTTTTCACCATGTGCACTACCACTTGTTGAAGATGTTTGAATAGTGATATTACCACATAATTCACTATATTCCTTACATGTTCCCATATCATTAGAACCGATAAACATCTTAATACCACAGTTACCCTTTATGATTTCGGCAACATTATCACCATATACGTTATTAAGCTGTGAATATGATTGAACAATCATTGTAAACCAAATCTTACGTGAACGACCTACGGTGATAAACTTATCAAATTTACTGATCTTTGGCATGTTACCAAATTCATCCATGATGAAGTATACATTTCTTGGTAATGCTAGCTCTGCTGTTTCTGATGCAACCTTAATTAATGTCTTATAGATATTTAAGATGAAGATTGCTGCTAGATTATGTCTTGTATCCTTTTCATCAGGAATCTTTAAGAATAATGCTGTTGGGTGGTCTGCAAGTGATTCTGCTGTAAAGTCAGAAGTTGATGTTAATGCACAAACACCTGTATCATTAAATAATACTAATTTATCATAAACAATTGACATGTATGAAGCTCTTGTTGATGGAGCTGCATCACATACTTGTTTAGAAAGTGAATAAGCCTTTGATAAAGGGCTTCTTCCCTTAAAATACATTCTTAAATCTTCATAATCCTTATTTGAATTCTGAAGTATTTTAGTCATATTGAAGAAATTAAATTTTTCTTTAGTCATTTCATTTACTGGATCAGTTGAATCCTCAAGCATTGCAAGTAATACCGCAAGGGTAATTGCTCTAGCACCTTTTTCCCATAATGGGTCTTTTTCATTTTCAACTGGTATTAATACTGATACCAAGTCATTTAAGTCCTCATAAATTTCATCATAAATTTTCTTTTTATAAACCTTGATGCTATTTACTAGTCGTTGGTAATCCTTATATGCTTTACCATCAAATTCATACCACTCAGTTATTTCTTCGTCCTCTTTAATATCCTTATCAAGTGTTAAACCAGATTCATAAATATTATCGACACGTTTAAACGCTTTTTTGTATGCATTACGATATTCTTCGAATCTATCCCATATTCCATCAAGTGGGTTCCATCTATATGATGAATAAGTATCACGTAAATCTACTACCTTTACATCATATCCACGCTCTTGTAAATACTGTGAGTGTAGTGAGAATAACTCACCCTTAGGGTCTGTAATAATCATTGATGAACCAGCTTTAGTTGCACCAAGAAGTTGAATCATTGGTGAAACGAATGTAGTTGTTTTACCTGAACCAGTAGAACCTATGATTATTGAATGACATGGAGAATTAAACATAACCTGCATATCCTTCTTATTAGGATCAAGACTTGCCATCACTGGAATACCATCTTTAGTTACTGAATCAAGTTGACTAAAGCTATATGGTTTAAATATTGTCTTCTTTTCTTTTTCTGTCATCCATCTAGAATTTTCTAGATTCGCAGATACTTGCTTTAATTTTCCAGAAGGACCATTTTTAGAAAATATTGATATAAAGTTCTTATTAATTACAAAACAATATAATGCGAATATTGTTAAGAAAACTAATATCAATATCAAGTAATACATCCAAGATATTACCATTTCATCAAATGATCCAAACCAGTCTATAACTGTAAATACAAATCTACAACTGATTAATGCAAATAATAAATAACTTAATATTATTGATATCTCAAGTAATGCTGATATTATGAATAGTACCTCTTGGAATTTACCTGTCGAAAACTTGTGTGACATAACAACACATAAGAACAAGAATGCAATAACGAAAATTGTTATAACCCATCTAATGTATGGAACAATTGTGAAGCTTCCTTCTAGCGTACTAAACATTTGTTTTGACACTAAAATTGGTAAAGAAATTGCATTAGCAACCACGAAGGAAATAATGAGAGCCATATATAAATAATATCTTTGTTTCATCATTATTCCTCCTTTTATAATGGTTTAATTGTCAATTTAGCAGTCAATGCTAAATCATTTGGTATTATGTAATTAGGATTATTACTAATGAAAGTAGCTGTTACTGTATACTCCGCAAGATCTAGTGGAAGTGTAAGTAGAGTTTCTGTCCCACCTTCAACCAAATATATCTCATTAAAACTAACAACTTTATATTTTTTAGTTGTATCAAAAGTATTAATCACGTTACCGTCTTTGTAATATGTATAAATTACAAATATATTATCAGGTAATTTAGATGGTTCAATTGGTAAAGGATAACTATTTAAACCTTGATCATCAGCTGGTATATAATTAAAATTAGGAAGATCAATATTGTAACCTGCACCTGTTGCACAAACAGTTGGAGTATTCCATAAAGATAAATATCCTGGATAACCTGTTGATGGTACTTCTAAATCAGACATTCCAACACCAAATTTATTTGGATCAAATGGTGCAGGAGTGATTTCAAGTTCATATGATGCTGCTTCAACTTGATTATAATTTCCAGTCTCAATATCAGAATCATTAGCTTTATATGTGATATCTACTCTGTATTTACCAACATCACTACTAAATTCAGTTGGATCTTGTTCAAAAGCTCCATTATTCCAATAATAAATTTTAACACTCTCAACAGTAACACCTTCTGGTAAATTATCAAATACTGAATTATATGTTGGAGAGTTCTTATCAGTAGGAGTATAATTATTTCCATCATATTCTCTTGTAACATTTTCAAGTACAACTTTAGACATATCATAAGTTGCTTTAGTAATTGTTAATTTACCTTCAATTCTTTTTGATGCATAAGTGTCTTTAGATAATACCCAAATAATTGTATATGGGTCTTTATTATAATTTGTAAATTCTTCACCGTTTGGATATTCAACTGTTGTTCCAACAGGAAGTTCTTTATTTATCTTTAATCCATGAGCTTTTCCATCATATACAACTTCTAAATCATCAAGCTTATAATCACTATCAAATCCTATTTCATAAGATACTGTTCCAGTTGCTGGAGCAATAGAAACACTATCATTTTCTACTTGATCTTTAAATGTCGCAACAATTGTATAATTGTATTGTACTTTATTAGAAAAATCACTGATATCAGTAATTTCTACACCTTCTGGGTTTTGTCCATCAGGTTGAGTAGTGAATCTAATTGATGATATTTCATATTTATCTTCCATGAAACCTTTTATACTAATATCTTTTTTACCTGTTAGTTGTTCTACAGTTAATTCTATATCTTTAGCTTCTAAAGGTCTTGGCTCACCTGAATCAGCATCTAAAACTTGAATTGATTCATTAATTCTATTAATGATTAAATAAGCTTCAAGTTGAGTGATATCTAATTCTTCATTAGGATTATCATTTGTAAAGTGAGCGATAATCTTATATTCACCCGCAGCTATTTGATCATTGTTTTCATAAGTTATGTTTACACTTTCTGGTATTTTACCCTCTACCTTAAGTGTATGTACTGTTCTATCGAAATTGACAGTTGAACTATTAAATGAAACAGCACCATTAAGTATAATTGGCTTTTTAGTTATTGTAAGCTTTGCTTCAAGTGGTTTAATCTCTTCATAATTTTTAGCATCACCCTCAAATGAAGCAACAACCTTATACTCACCTGCATTTACACAAGATTCTACTTCTTCACCTGCTTGATTATAATAAGTGAATTTTGTAGTTACACCTTGTGGAAGGTTAGATTGAGCAGCTAGCTTTGGTTGAAATGGTTTTCCATCGTATTCTTTTGTAGCATCATCAAGTCTAACTGTTGACATATCATATGTTGCCTTATTAATAGTAATTGTTGCTTCCTTTGTAGACATTTGATCATAGTTTTCATCAGAGCTTGTGAACTTAGCAACCATTACATATGTTCCTGCATCAGTTGCAGATTTTAATTTTACTGTTTTTTCCGCATCGTAGATATCGTAATCAACAACTACACCTTGAGGAACATTGTTTACAACTAATTCTTCATTTTTAGCTGAACCATCATAAGTGAAAGTTTGATTTTCAAATGTGACATTTGATAAATCATACTGAGCCTTGTTAATCACAAGCTTAGCAGATAACCTTTTTGAGTTATATCCTTGCTTAGATATTACTGCAACTATTTCATACTCACCAGCACTTGTAAAAGTATTACCGTATGGATATTCAACTGTTGCTCCTTCAGGAACCTCATAATTAATTTCTATTTTATGAGGTTGACCATCATAGTCACATGTTAAATCTTCAAGTTTGTATATATCATCAAATTCATCATTAACAACATTGATTTTCATTGTTGTAATGTATTCATCGTTATATATAACTCTAATTTCATGTTCACCAATTTTAAAGAATTTTAATTTTTCAGTATCGGGAATCATATCTTTTGTTAGTGTTACTTCTCTAGAATCACCACCAACATAATTAACGATTATCTTTACATCATCGTATACGAAATCTCCAGAAACAACATTGATTGTTTCTTTATTTTTCATCTCTATACCACTAATTGATTTATAAGCTGAACAACCTGTTAAAAAAATCAAAATAATAAATGCAAATATAGCAGAAATAGCTGGTATATAATGTTTAGGTTTCATATAATCAACACCTCACTTTGAAAGAATATATTATTTATAATATAAACTATTCATCATAGTATCTTACACCGTCTTTAGAGCAAAAACTCCCCATAATAGTATCTTTATTAGTTATATTGTATCACTATATGTGCCACAAAACTGCAACAATTAAGAAAAAAGCTTAAAATTATATGATTAATCATATAAGTCTAAGCTTTCATCGACAAAACAAGCTAGAAATTAATTATTCTTATTGTAAACATCTACCTCGTCACGATAAATGATTCTAAAATTCATTTTTAATAATCTAATCTTATTATCCTTATTACCAATCTTAAATACTCTTCTCTTTTTTGATTTAATAATTACGTATTTGTTAAATACGAAGAACATTAATACATAAGCGATAACTAAAGCTACTACTAAAATGATAGAGGCGATAATAACAATTAACCAAATAACCTTTGACGCATGTGCGCTACTTAATGAATTATATTTATCTTCTGCTGCCTTAAGTGTATCATAATTTGTGACCTTAGCTTTATTCTCTTCACTTAACTCATCATATAATGCACTTGCAGCATTTATTTTTTCTTTTGATTCAACTGTATATTCAACATAATCAATTGCTTCAATTGCTTTACAAGTTTTTTCTAAATCCTTATATAGTGATTCAGCACTTGTTAGTGTAGCAACATTTTTAACTAATATCTTACGAGCAGAACTCAATGTCTTATAAGCATTTGTTGCAGTCTCAATTTTGTCAAAGCATTCTTTTGAATATGTTACATCACCAATTGCATTAATTAAATTTTCAACATTCTTGGCTGCATTATTGTCATCCTCTAAATTCTTATATTGACCTTCCTTAATAGTAAGTGTTGAATAATTTAATACTAATTCCTTTTGGCCATCAGTTAATGCATCATATGCATTTCTCGCAGCATCAATCTTACCTTTTGATTCTTCAGTATAAGAAACTACACCAATCGCATCAATTAAGCTTTCTACATTATTAGCAGAATCATCATCAGCCTGCATTGCTGCATATAAAGCCTCACCATCAACTAATGTTTGATAATTAGTAACAAGTGGCTTTTGTTCTTCGGTTAATGCATCATATTGAGCTCTTACTTCTTCTAATTTAGTTTTTGATTCATCATCAAAAATTACATCACCGATGTTATTAATTGATTCGATAACTTTTCCTGCAGCGGCATGATCAGCTTCAAACTTAGCATATTCTGCTTCCTTTTCTTCTAATGTTGCAATATTAGTAACTCGTGTTTTTAACTGATCAATTAGCAAATTATATTTTGTTCTTGCATCATTTATTCTTGCCTTTGTTGCATTATCATATGTTACATCACCAATTGCATTAATTGCATCAATTACTTCATTAACTCTATCATTTAATAACGATAATGACTTATATGTCATTTCAGCCACTACAAGTGTTAAATAATTAGTAACTAAGCCTTTAAACTCTTCTGGAAGAACATCATATTCCTCTCTAGCATTATCTATTAGTTTCTTCTTATCTAGGGTTACATCCCCTATTCTTTCTATGCTTTCAATTACACTTTCAACAATTAAAATATATGCTTTTGCATCATCAACTGATTGTTGTAAATCACTGATCATATCATTAATCTCTGATACTGTAGCATCTTCCTTATTATTAAGATCCTTAGCTTGTGATAAAACACTCTCTACTGTTTCAGCAATCGGTTTATATTTTTCTGAAATTGAATCGTAATAAGTAGTTGTTGTCTCTATTTCTGTTTGTAAATTTGTTTTATCATTAGCAACAATTGAAGCTTTCATTTTGAATTCGCCATAAACATTACTATCAGTGACATTTACCCTTACTTGGATACTATAGTCACCTATTTCAATTGCCTTTGGAGTATATTCTGACCAATATCCATCTGATAGCCTATATTGATAAGTAGCGCCTGACTTTTCAGGAAGAGTGAGTAGCTCTTGTACATCAGAAGTATATGCTAAATTTTTGTTTGGCTTAGGGACATAATCTTTTATTGCCGGATCATAATCAGCAATTGTTATTTTTTGACTTCCTTTAATCGTTTCTGATTGAACTGTAACCGCATAATAAATTGTATGTTCACCAATATCAGTAAATGATGGTGCAGTGTCTAAATCATATTTCCCATTTTCTGTTCCATACTTAATGGTATACTCTACTGGGAAAGTAGAATCAGGGACAAAAGTATGTGGTTCTTCATCATAAGTTACAGAATAGTCTTTCGCATTATACATATATACTGCATCATTCCCTGATTTACCTAATGGTATACCCATATGAGATACTAACATATCATTAACTTTATCAGGGTTATTATACTTGTAGAAGTCTTTAAAAATACCATTTTTTATTTGTTCAAAACCAATTTTTGAAGTATCAGTAAATTTGCCACGAACTACACTTTCTTTATTAGTAACTGACATATCTGAGACAGTATTATCTTTTAATTTATTGTCATAAATATATATATCACTAGTAACATCATCAGCACCTAAGTTAAGTTGGTTTTCTACTAATATTCCTGCGGGAGCATTAGCAGAAGTATTATTTGAAATTCTACAGTTTCCTTCTAATTGTATGCGTTGATTATTTTTGCCAGTATATATCCCACCGGCAGCACCATCTGCAACATTACCTATAAAAGAAGTATTTTCTAATAAAATGCTATTAGGATTGGAACTAGATATGTTTAAAGCACCACCATTACCAGTTGTACTATTACCAATTATATTTACTCTACGAAGGTAAATACTACCATTCTCTACATATATACCACCACCAGTTTCTACACCATGTCCACCAGTAATATATCCACCTTTAAATGTTTGATAGTTTTCAGTAAGCGAATCATCTACTATTCCAAGGCCATTTTCATCAATTTTATATTTATGTTCTTGAGTTGAGCATTCTATAATATAAAGAGTAGATCCATTTTCAACCTTAATTACATTGCCATTAACATTATCAGCTAATTTTATAGAATGTCCATTTAAACATAATCTTATGGGTAAAAATTCAGTTGAATGCCATGTTTCATTTAATACTACATCTTTAGTTAGATAATAAAATCCTTGGGTACCTGGTAAAGTATTTGAACTGTTCCATGGTAGATAAGTGGCAGTATCATCAGAAAATTCATGCTTATGTTGTGAATCTGCATGTACATTAACCTTGCCAAAAGTATCTACTAAAAGAACAAATGCCAAAAACAAGAATATTCCAATTGTTAATTTTTTAAAAAGTGATTTTTTCATATATACCACTCCTTTTTTATGAAATAACCATAAAACGTGAATTTTCATTTTATATTTTATCAAATATACTGCAACAAACCTGCAACACAATTAAAAAATTCATCGATTATAAAAAAACTAATGCCAAAATATGGCATTAGCTTAAATATTTAAACTAATTTATTATGCTGATTCAACTGATTTTTCGTCATCAACTTCTATAGAGAAATCAATCTTATTATCTTTTTCCATTAGTACGAAATCATCAAGATCATTCTCATTCTCAATAGCGGAATTTTTAGGAATTCCAAGCTCTTTTGGTAATAGATCATTAATTGATTTATTGATTTCGCCTCTAATCTTAGGATCATCCTTTTCCATTTTATCAACTACTGCTAGAGTATCACGTACCATGTTAGCTCTCTTTTGTCTTAAAGCATCCATTCTTTCGATTGGCTTACCGCTTCTATTGACATGTGTCATATACGCTTCACCCTTAGTTTTAAGATTATCTCTATTTAAATAATTCTTACTAGCTGGATCGTTATATTCCTTTAAGGCTGCCATATACTCTTTGAATTCGTTAGATGGCTTTCTAAATATTCTTGCGAAGAATCCACCCTTCATTTCAGTTTCAATATTTTCCATATTGAATTCTTGTTGACGTTTATTTCCAAGTCTAGATTGGAATTCAGCTCTATATTTATCTTGGAAAGCTTTAGAGATTTCATTTAATTTTACAATTTCTTCTTTAGTTCTTTCAACTACAGTAATATTAGGTTTACCTTCTATTATAGAATAAGCACCAACTAGTGTTTGTTTATTAGTTTCTGGATCTGTTTGAACAAATTTATATTTTAAGAAGACATCTTTACCAACTTTTACACCCTTTTCGGCAAGCTTTTCATAGAATACTTTTGCTGGAACTTTTATGTCAAAATCGCCTCTTTGGCCTCTTAATACATTTAGAATACTCTTAGGTGTTTTATCAACATTAAATACTTTATCAGCATTTTTGTAAACAAGGGCAGCTTTTTCTTTTGGTAATACAGGTAATGCGAAGAAGTCATCGCTTTCTGCTTCAGGAATGTATGCTGAAACAGTGTTAATATTTTGAACCATACCTTGCATTGATTCTTTAGCTTCTTGTAATTCTGGCGATGCACCAAAATGCTTTTGACCGAAGATACCACCGAATTCGTTTGCTTCCATACATAAAGCCATGTTATCACGGTAAAATTCAGCTGATTTTACTTTAGAAGTGCTTATATCGATTAATGGTGTAGGATCAAAATTCATTAAATTTTTAGTTCTATTGTGTGCCATTTCAACTGGATGATCAGCATAAGCCTTAAGTAAAGTTTTATTGTATTCTTTAGCTTCAGGTGTGCCATCAGTCTTAAGTAAAAATTTAATACTTCTATTTAAAAAGTCTTCTTTAAATACCAAGTTTCCTTTAGCTTCATCAAATGCTTTATCATAAGCTTCGTCTTTAGCCTTGATTTCTTGAGAGATACGGTATCTTGCTACCATCTCTTCATTTACTAATCTTTCTTCAAGTTTATTTAATTCATCATCAACATCTAGTTCAACTAAACCGGCAGTTTTAAAAAGTGCATTATATTTAGCGATATAATCTTTAAATTTAGCTCTTATCGCTTCTTTTTCTTCTTCTGTTAATGGTTTGTATTTTGGCATAATATGATCCTCCTTATTATTTTGATTATATTTTATCACTTATACTGCCACAAACGTGCAACAGAGAAAAATAATGCTCGGATATTGGGTGACTTATAAATGGTCACCTAAGATAATCCGAGCATATTTATTTTTTATTATAAAGTATCAGGTAAAGTAATTAACGTATTTAATGTAATTTTGTCTAAATCATATTCAGGTAGATTTTTGATAGAATTTATCATTTCATTTCCTTCATCTGATGTGACATGGTTAAAATAGAATCCACCCTTATTAACATAATACTTAGTAATATCTAATCCAGTAATGTCTCTATATGAAATTGCGACATATATAAACCTATTTAGACCACTTTTAGAATCGATATCCAATATTCCTAAAAGTAAATCAAGGTATAATTTAAAATTATTCTCCTTATACATTCTAGCGATACTACCTTTATTATTTCCATAGTGATATCCTTCAAAATAATTAAATACTATGCACTTTTTTGAAAAGTCTTTTTCATTCGCCTTACCAAAATAATCAAATACAGTATATTCTTCTACTGTTATATTTTCAGCAAATCCACTTTCAATACTAATAGTTAATGTCTCTGTAGTAGATTGTTCATCATACTCAGTATTAATATTAAAAGCTGGTTGTGCATTAGCTCTAGCTAAATCAAGCGATGCCTTTGAAGTGATACTATTATTTATTGAAATTGTTGTACCTATTACACCGACAATTATCAAAGATATTAAAGAAAATATAACTTCAATAATCTTTCCATTTCTTTCAAGAAATTCTCTAAACTTTCCCATATATTACCTCACAATTATTAAATTATTTATTTCTATTATTATCTAAATCATCAATGATTAAACGGCTGACATAACCTATTGATTATTTAACAAACTCATTAATATTTAAATTAGGAGAATCGTCATCAATTTCCTCAATTTCAAACTTTTGGTCTTCAACCTTTTGTTGTTCAATCTTTGGCTGTTGATACT
Organism: Acholeplasmatales bacterium; assembly: GCA_017542485.1. Classification (GTDB taxonomy): domain Bacteria; phylum Bacillota_I; class Bacilli_A; order Acholeplasmatales; family Anaeroplasmataceae; genus Anaeroplasma. Next base: position 4,642 of record JAFXXC010000072.1, on the reverse strand, counting down.
TACCTATAACATCAACCATATCATCTGATTCAAATATCTGTTGTTTTTCAATTTCACTTTCAGGAACTTTTATGCTAGTTGATAATCCATTGTCTATTTTTCGCATAATATCTTTATGCTTATTTTCCATCTCAAGAATGGCATCAGCTAATTCTTTTCTCTTTTTGGGTGTACCAGTATAACGTTTAGTTGTACCATATCCTTGTTCTTCCTTATGAGCTATATAACCTTGAGCTTTTTCCTTTAAATTATCATAATTTAAATAATTTTCAGAATTAGGATCATTAAATTCTCTTAAAGCAAGAATCATCTCTTTATATTCATCTGATGTAGTTCCTCTTAATCTTTCAAAGAAACCACCTCGATGTTCAAATTCAATAGCATCAATATCGAATTTGCTACCTACTCCTCTTTCTTCTAAGAATTTTGTTTGCCATATGTCAATATATTTATCTTTTACTTCATTAGTAATACATTCTAAGCCTATTCTTGCTGTAGGTGTTTTTATAATTCTTAAGCCTATTTGACCACCCTTACTGAAAACGACATTATCCATATCTATTGGTTCTCCTTCATGTCCATTTTCTCTACTATAAGACTCGAGCTTAGTCATATATTTACCAAAAGTCTTGAAAATATCATTTTCATTTGGATTAGATCTAATTAATCTATGAATATTATGAAAATAGCTTTTAGGCTTATAAGTATTTTTTTCATCTGACATAGTCTCAATATATTTTTTGCAATCAATATTTAAATCTGGATTATTTTTATATTCATTATTTAAAATTGCAGCCTGTTTAGAATTTAATTCAGGGAATGCGAGCATATTTTTTTCATATTGCATTGTTAAATTTTTAGGGAATGTTGCAAGCTTAATTAATGATTCCATAGCAGGAAGAGCATCCTTTAACTCCTTTGTGATTTCAGGATCATTTTTGATGATATCTACTAACTTTGATGCATTTTCAATTACTGAGAAATTAAGCTCATAGAATTTAGCATTTTTAAGCGGATTATCACTAAGCTCGTATAAATCACTAGCTTTAATATCTAATACCTTTCTAACCTCTTCATATAAATATTTTTTAGGATGATTTATATAATCCATAAATAATTCTTCATTATATTCATCTGCTTCTGGTGTATCACTAGTCAAAAATAAAGAAGAAATAACAGTAGGATATTTAGGAATAGTGTATTTGTATTCTTTAGCTAATCTTTCTAAAGTCGCATTTTGGAATTCTCTTTTAGCCTTTAATTTTTCAGCAATTGTAATTGTCTGAGTAGTTTCAGGTTTTTCAAATCTTATATCAAAAGTTAATGTAGGTCTTACCTTATTACCATTTGGAAGATACTGATTTATTTCTTCGACATATTTCTGATTTAATTGTGTAATTTGATCAATATTTACTTCAATACGATTAGGCATAATTACACCTCCTAAGCATCAACTTATCTATTCGTTTAGTATGATAACATATTATATGCAACAAATGTGCAACAAGTAATATTTTCATTATCTATAAAAAAGACTATTCTAATAATAGTCTTTGTCATCAAAAATTGCCCATGAATATTGTATCATATATTCTCCTCGATACATTCTTATAGCATCTGGATTACCTTTTTTATATTCGTATGCATCACAATCAATCTTAGTAGGATCAATGAAGCATTCGCTATATCTTTTGATAAATACATCTTCAATTCCAGCCTCTTTTAAAGTTTCCTGGATATCAACGATTAAATTTCTTAAATATGATTTATGGTCTTCCTCCCATAACACTGCATTAAGTTCGTTAATATTTGCTGAAGAACCCTCTCTATCAACTAAATAAGCAAATAATTCTTTTGATTTTTGTCTATGAAATTTTAAAGGTTTACCATCCTTAAATACTTCAAAATTACCGAAACATTTTACCTGTAATAGCTTAGTAGGCTTTAATTCAACTTCATACTTTAAGGCATCAAGCTCTTTTTTTACCTTTTCAACCTTTACAGGCTTAACAACATACCCTGATGCATGGATATTATATGCATCAAGAGCATATTTATCATATGCAGTAACAAAAATAACATTAATAAATGGATTATTCTTTTTAAGTTTCTTTGCAAGATTTATTCCATTTATTAATGGCATTTCAATATCTAAAAAAGCTATATCCAATTTCATATCGATAGTATCTTCGTAAGCCTTCTTAGGGTTTGTAAATGATAATATTTCAGCGTCTGGAAGTACCTTTTTTACAGTATTTTCCAATCTTATTAATTGTAGCTGCTCATCGTCTACCAACAATATTTTCATAATTAACACCTCACTTTTTAAAGGTTACTGTTATGTTCGTTCCAACATTTTTCTTACTTGTAATATTTAAATCTCCATTACATGTTTGTTTTATTCTATAGCTTATATTCTTTAAACCAAAATGTACATTTCCATCAAAATCAATATTTTTTAAATCAAAACCAATACCATCATCCTTAATTTCAACGACAACTGTAGTATCAGTCTCATAAGTTGTTAAAGTTACTGTTCCACCTTCAATTTTCTTTAATATACCATGCTTAATTGCATTCTCAACAATAGGTTGAATTGTAAGAGGTGGAATTAAAAAATTTGTTGTACCAATATCATATATTACATTGATTCTATCATTAAAACGCATCTTTTCTAATGATACATAAGTTTTAATATGCTCAAGCTCCTTGCCAAACGGAATAAGCCTTGTCTCAGTAAGAGATGATAAATTTCTTCTTAAATATTCAGTAAATTCATCAAGCGATGTTTGAGCTTTTTCAGGATCTATCGTAATAAGAGTTGAAATAGCTGATAGGGAATTATACATAAAATGTGGCTGAATTTGTGAAAGCATTAATTTAACCTGTGCTTCCTTATTCTTTTCTTCTACCTTTACTAAATCAATATTCTTCTGAACATTAACGAAGAAGAATAGAATTTCAACTGCGATTATAATTGTCGCGTAGCTTATTGCATATCCTGCAAATATATTTTGAAGAATTGTAGCTATCAAAGGTAAAACACAATATGATGAAAATGCTATTTTTTCTCTTAAATTAATCTTCTTATTAAATACTGAGATGATAAATACAATTGCTAATATAGCAATTTGGTACCCTTGAGAGGTAATCATAAATTTACTTCTCATATAATTACCATTTTCTGCATAAAAGAAGTAATTAAACTTAATATTAATTAAATCTAATACAACAAATACGAAAAATACTATTCCATTGAATGAGTATAGATGCTTCCTCATCACTTTTGAAACATCGGCGAAATTCATCATGTATAGGAAATATAACAATACCTCAATATTATTTAAAATGAAGAATGTTGTATAAAAAACCATGACAAATTCATTACTTGTATATTTAAGCTTTATCAATGTGTAAGTTAAATAAAACAAGAAATGAAAAATTGTAAATGCAATGAATAATGCAAGCATTTTTTCATCTTTTCTTTTATTTCTCTTTATTATTAAATTACACAAATGAACAAATAGTATTAACGATCCCATAATACATATGGTGATATTAAATACTATATTTGTATTATTAAAAATTGTATTATCCATAATTACCTTCGTTTGAAATTGAACTCTTTATATGATTTTATCATTTTTTTTAAAATAATTAAAGAGTTAAGGATATATTTAACTATTTCTATACTTAATATCCTATTAAGTAAAAAAATGCTCAATATGAGCATCATTTGACTATAATTATTATTTATTAAGATACTTATTGATTCCAGTAAGTAATCTATTTAATCCTTCTTTTACATTTTCTAGTGAGGTTGCTAAATTAATTCTAATAAATTTCTTAAATGATTTACCATATTCTTCTCCATATGAGAAATATACCTTAATCTATTTATAAGTCGTCAATTAATACTCTAAACTTATAACATCTATATTTATAATAAATAGCAAAAACACAACTCAGCTGATTCTAAGTTGTGTTTTTTTCCTATAAATTGCTCGTTTTTAGGAGATTAGTCAAACTATTAGGAGAATATATAGATGTAGCAATTACTAAAAAATACAATATTATTACATTAACATAAAATTAACTACGTCACAAAGCAATATACAACGCCATTATTACGCCACCAAAAGGATATCGAAGAACTGCAAAATCTGCACGAAATGGACGTCTTGTACAAAATATGGCGACAAACTGGATGATATGTAACAGTATAGACAAACAAAACGATATTTTTCACGAAAATTCGATTTCTAAGTCATAGGCCGCCTGTTGTAATCAGGTCGGGAACGCCATTTAGAAAGATAAAACCGTCTCATTTTGAGGCGGTTCTTTTCTTTCCCTAATTATAGCTCGCTTACAATGCGTTTTTCATTTTAATTGTACGATTCATCTCTAACCTGTAGAGGATGGAGTATTCTCGATTGTTTAAGATGAAACCAATTTATAGTTTTATAGCCATTAAAATTTATTAATACATTTCTTGGTTAGCTTTAGCTTCTTTTTCTTTTAAAGAACCAACAGCAGCTTCAGTAGTCAAGAATAGACCAGCAATTGATGCTGCATTTAAAATAGCACTTCTTGTAACCTTAGTTGGATCTACAATTCCTGATTTATACATATCAGTCCAAAC